>CAZUYI010000109.1:1561-8099 GCA_964624095.1 uncultured Verrucomicrobiota bacterium
AACTACATTACCGTCGGGGGCATGGACGACAAGGTCGAACTCTACGGCACCGAGGGGAATCTCAAGGCCGACCTGACCTTCGGGTCCTGCCTCAGCGTCTATAGCCGACCGGGCTACCGCTATGCCATCGAAAAGGCCGACCATACCCGCGGCTGGACCCGGCCGGCGGTGGACGAGTTTCTGAACCTGGGGTACGTGGACGAGCTGGCCGCCGCCGTGGACTGCGTGCGCAGCGGACGTCCGCCGCCCTACGGGTGCAGCGCGGCCCTGGGCGCCGCCTGCGTGGACGTGATCGAGGCCCTCTACCGCTCGAATGAATCCGGCGCCGTTGTGCGCGGCCGCTGGGGTTGAACCAAACAAAAGGACATCGCGCATGAAATCGGATCCCAACTCCAAGCTGAATGAACTGTTTTCCCTCGACGGCAAGGTCGCGGCCGTCACAGGCGGCGGCGGCGTGCTGTTCGGGGCCGTGGCGCGCGGGCTCGCGTCGCTCGGCGTCAAGGTCGCCGTGCTCGACCTGCGCCTGAACGAAGCCCAGCAGACGGCCGACGCCATCCGCCAGGCCGGCGGAACGGCCGAAGCCGTCCAGATTGATGTCCTGGATCCCGCGAGCGTGACCCGGGCGAAGGACGCCGTGCTCAAGGCTTTCGGACGTGTGGACATCCTCATCAACGGGGCCGGCGGCAACCACCCCAAGGCCACTACCAAGCCGGAAGAAAAACTATTCTTCCCCGACCTGTCCATCGAGGGGCTCAAGTTCACCTTCGACCTCAACATCATGGGAACGGTCATTCCCTCGATGGTCTTCAGCCGCGCCATGATCGCGCAGGGCTCGGGCGTCATCATCAATACGTCCTCGATGAACGCAGACGTGCCGCTGACCCGTGTGGTCGCCTACGCCGCCGCCAAGGCGGGCATCAGCAACTTCACCCGCTGGCTGGCCGCCGACCTGGCCCTGCACCACTCGCCGGCCATCCGCGTCAATGAAATCCGGCCGGGCTTCTTCCCCACCCTCCAGAACGCCGAACTGATCAACAAAACGCCCGGCACCCTCACGGCCACCCGGGGCTCGGACATCCTCGGCGGGACGCCCATGAAGCGCTACGGCAAGCCCGAGGAACTGGTCGGCGCCATCGTCTACCTCTGTTCGCCCTCGGCCTCGTTCACCACCGGCGCCAGCATCGCCATTGACGGCGGGTTTGGCTCGTTTTCGGGAGTCTGAGGGAAGCGTCGCGCCGCCGCGGGCCGGGCCGGGCCGCGTCCGCGCTCTGTCTTTCACAACAGGAAGCGCCCATGAGTTCTTCGTTCACCGTGGTCATCGCCGATGACCGCTACCCGCAGTACCGGGAGGAGACGGCTGTACTCGAGCCGCTCGGGGCAACGCTCGTGCCGGTCAGGAGCCGGGAGGCGGCCGACCTGATCGCGGCCGGCCGCGAGGCCGACGCCGTCATCGTCAATCTGGCGCCCGTCCCGGCAGCCGTCATCCGCGGCCTCGAACGCTGCCGCGTGATTTCGCGCTACGGGGTCGGCACGGATAACGTGGACGTGAAGGCGGCGACGGCGCGTGGCATCTGGGTGGCCAACGTGCCGGACTATTGCGGCGAGGATGTGTCCGACCAGGCGCTGGCGCTCCTGATGAGCTGTGTTCGCAAAGTCGCCTTGCGCGACCGGCAGGTCCGGGCCGGCGTCTGGAACATACAAAGCGCCGGGCCGGAATGGCGGATCCAGGGCAAGACGCTGGTGTTTTTCGGCTTCGGCCATATCGCCCGCATCCTGCACCGCAAGATCGCGGGCTTCCTGCCCGGCCGCGTCCTGGTCCATGACCCGTTCCTCGACCCGGCCGCCGTCCGCCAGGCGGGCGCCGAGCCAGTTGACTGGGACACCGCGTTGCGCGAGGGCGACGTGTTCTCCATCCACATGCCGCTCACCGACCAGACCCGCGGGCGGTTCAACGAGGCCGCCTTCCGCGCCATGAAGCCGACCGCCATCCTGATCAACACCTCGCGCGGCCCGATCGTGGACGAGCGGGCGCTCTGCCGGGCTCTGGCCGAGGGCTGGATCAACAGCGCCGGCCTCGATGTCTTCGAACAGGAGCCCCTGCCCGCCGACAGCCCGCTCTTGAAACTCGATGCCCTGACCGTCTCCGGCCACACCGGCTGGTACACGGAGGAGTCCCAGACCGAACTGAAACGCAAGGCCGCTGAAAACGTCCGGGACGTGCTGAGCGGCCGGCCTCCGAAATACGCGGTCAATGCGGTTCCAGCCTGACGGGGGTGCGATGCCTTGCCACGTCCATCTCGCGCCGGTCGCTCCATGGAATGAAGGAGCGCCCGCCCTGCCCGGGCCGGCGGTGTACGGGGTCTCCGTCGGCAAGCCATGTGACTACGTGATCCCGGCGACCGGCGAACGGCCGCTGCGCTTCGAGGCGGAGGGGCTGCCGGACGGGTTGCGCCTCGATCCCGGCACCGGCCGAATCGCCGGCGCGGCGCAACAGGACGGGGACCGGACTGTTTTGCTGCGTGCGCAGAACCGGCACGGCCGGGCGGAGAAGCCGTTCACGATCGCCGTCGGACGCGGTCTGGCACTGACCCCGCCCATGGGCTGGAACAGCTGGAACGCATGGCGGTACTGGGTCAACGACGCCGGCATCCGGGCGGCCGCGCGCGCGCTGGTGAACACCGGCCTGGCGGCCCGGGGCTACGGCTACGTCAATATTGATTCCACCTGGCAAGGCGAGCGCGGGGGCCCGCACGGAGCGATCCAGCCCAACCGCAAGTTCCCGGACATGGGCGCGCTGTCCGCGTTCGTCCACGGGCTGGGGCTGAAGTTCGGCCTCTATTCCACACCCTGGACCGTGCCCTACGGCTGCACGCCCGAGCATGCGAAAAAAGAATGGGGCGGCGCCGGATTGATCGGCTGTTCGTCCGGCGAGCCGGACCCCAAGTATGTGCCGAACGCCGTACCGAAGGGCCGCTACGTGGGGCGCGTCAAGCACGAGCCGCAGGACGTGGCGCAATGGGTCGCGTGGGGCATTGACTTCCTCAAATACGACTGGAATCCGACCGACCCTGTCTCGCTGGCGCGCATGGGCCGACTGCTGAAAGACGCACCTCGCGACATTGTCTTGAGCATCTGCACGGCCGCTCGCCTGGAGGACGCGGAGGCGATCAAGCCCTGGGCCTCGATGTGGCGCGGGCTCCCCGATACGCGCGACACGTGGAGCAGCGTGCTGCAAAACGCGTTCCTCCTCGAAGACGTCCAGGGCGAAGACTGGCGCCCGCACGTCGGACCGGGCGCGTGGAACGACCTGGACATGCTGGCGCTCGGACCCCAGTTCCAGGGGCCTTCAGGCTGCCAGCCCAACCGCCTGGCGCCCGACGAGCAACTCGCCGCCATGACGGCCTGGGCGCTCTACCCTTCGCCCCTGATCCTGAGCTGCGACCTCACCGGGCTCTCCGATTTCGAGCTGCGCCTGTTCGCCAATGAAGAGGTGCTCGCCGTGAACCAGGACCCGCTCGGGAAACCCGCCGTGCGCGTCCTCGAACAGCGAACCCAGCCGCTGCGCGGCTTCGAGCCCGCCCGCTCGGTCCGCATCTGGGCAAAGCCGCTCGACGGCGGCGGCGTGGCGGTGGGATTCTTCAATCTGGGGACACAGCCGGCCCGTTTGGACCTGCCGCTCGAGGCCCTTGATCTCAAGGGCCCGGTCCAGGCGCGTAATCTATGGGAACGCCGCGCACTCGGGCAGGTCCGGGATCGCCTCGCTGTCGAGGTCCCGGCGCACGGCGCGCAACTGGTCCTGGCCGGGCCGTAGCCTGACGGGTGGCCCGGGAGGCCGGCCCGGCCGCGTGCCGGAATGGCATCGGGCCCCGGACCGCCATGCGTTCCGGAACCAGCCGCGCGGAGGCTGGCGCGCTTCGCCCCACGGCATGACCAATGCGCGAGCCAGGCGTCTTTTGCTTTATCAATACAAGCCCGTGTGATATCATGTCGTCTTGACGCATCGAATCCAGAACCGACAGGAGCTCTCATGCATGACGTCCTGAAACAGATCGGAACCCTGGGCCTGGTGCCCGTGGTTAAACTCGACAAGGCCGCCGACGCCGTGCCCCTGGCCCGCGCCCTGCTCGATGGCGGCCTGCCGGTCGCGGAAATCACCTTCCGCACCGCCGCGGCCGAAGAGGCCATCCGCGCCATCGCCGCCGAGGTGCCGGAGGTGCTGCTCGGCGCCGGAACGGTGCTGACCCCCGACCAGGCCGACCGCGCCGTCAAGGCCGGCGCGCGATTTATCGTCACCCCGGGCTTCAGCGCGAAGGTTGTGGCGCACTGCGCCGCGCTCGGCGTGCCCATTACGCCCGGCGTCGCCACGCCGACGGATATCCAGTTGGCGCTCGAACACGGGCTCGACATCGTCAAGTTCTTTCCCGCCGACGCTTTCGGCGGGGTCAAGACCCTCAAGGCGGTCAGCGCGCCGTTCGGGTCGGTCAAGTTCATCCCCACCGGCGGGATCAACGCGGCCAACCTGGCGGACTACATCCTCTTCCCGAAGGTGCATGCCTGCGGCGGGAGCTGGATGGTCAAGGACGATCTCATTAAGGCCGGCCAGTTCCCGGAAATCGCCCGCCTGACCCGCGAAGCCGTGGCCGTGCTGCTGGGATTCGACATGGCGCATATCGGCCTCAACGCTGCGGATCCCGACACGTCGCTCGGCCTGGCCCGCCGTCTGTCGGCGCTGTTCCACCTGCCGCTCAAGGAGGGCAACAGTTCCAACTTCGCGGGCAAGGGCGTCGAGATCAACAAGAGCCGCGGACTCGGGGCCCACGGCCATATCGCCATCGCCACCCACAGTATTCCGCGGGCCGTCGCCTGGCTCGAGCGCCAGGGCGTGCTCGCGGATATGGGAACGGCCAAGAAGGACCCGACTGGCGCCCTGGTCGCCGTGTATCTCAAGGAGGAGTTCGGCGGGTTCGCCGTGCACTTGCTGCAGAAGAAATAGGCCGGTTGCCGCCCCGCGGCGGCGTGCTTCCCGAAACATGGAAGGGCTCGATATGGCAGCTCCACGCATTGTGACGTTCGGCGAAATCATGCTGCGCTTGAAGTCACCGGGCTTCGAACGCCTGTTCCAGTCACCCCTGCTCGAAGCCACCTTCGGCGGCGGCGAGGCCAACGTGGCGGTCTCCCTGGCAAATTACGGGCTCGATGCCGCCTTCGTGACGGTCCTGCCCAAGAACGAAATCGGGAACGCCTGCGTAGCCGAACTGCGCCGGTTCGGCGTGGATACCTCTCTGATCGCGCGCGGGCCCGGCCGCATGGGCATCTATTACCTCGAGAGCGGCGCCGCCCAGCGCGGCTCGCTCGTCGTCTATGACCGCGCCCACTCGGCCCTTTCCCTGGCCGAGCCGGGAAGCCTCGACTGGTCGCGCGGCTTCAAGGGCGCGTCCTGGTTCCACCTCACCGGGATCACGCCCGCGATCAGTCAGTCGGCCGCCGACCTCTCCCTCGAGGCTGTGCGCGCGGCGCGGCAGGCCGGGCTCACCGTGTCCTGCGATTTCAATTACCGGGGCAAGCTCTGGAAATACGGGAAGCGCGCGCCGGACGTCATGACCGAGCTGGTCAAACATGTGGACATCGGCATCGCCAACGAGGAGGATTGCCAGAAATCGCTCGGCATCAAGGCGGCGGTCCAGGTGGAAAAAGGATCGCTCGATACGGCCCAATACCAAGCCCTTACCGGCCAGGTCCTCGCCGCGTTCCCGAACCTGAAGATGATCGCCATTACCCTGCGCGAGAGCCGCAGCGCCGACTCCAACGGCTGGTCCGCCTGCCTGAACGACCGGGCCCAGTTCCGGCTCAGCCGCAAATACGATATCGCCGATATCGTGGACCGCGTGGGAGGCGGCGATGCGTTTGCCGCCGGCTTGATCTACGGGCTGGCCACCGGCCAGGCCCCGGCGGCGGCCCTGGAATTCGCCGTGGCCGCAAGCTGCCTGAAGCATTCCGTGCCCGGCGACTTCAACCGCGTGTCCGTGGACGAAGTAATGAAGCTGGCCGGGGGCGACGCCTCGGGCCGGGTCCAGCGCTAAGCGCGCACCGAACAGCGCATCGGCACACGGGCTACGCCCCCCCGGCCAAGCGGATCGAGAACCAGTCCGCCCCGCGCCCTCACGGTGTCGCAACCGGCGGCAGGACGGGGATCGCGCTGGTGCTCGGCGCGGCGGGCACAGCCGCCACGGAGCCCGGCGCCGGCCAGGCGGACGGCGTGGCGGCGTAAAACGATCGTTCGCGCCACTGGAGCGTAACCACACCGGCCAGCAATCCCGCGGTCATAATAATCAGGATAAGCAGGATCAGCCCCCCGCTTACGCCACCGGCGCGGCGTGAATCGAACGGATCGTTCATATCACGATCTCCTTGCAGTTCGCTTCCGTGCTATGGAAGAGATATAGCCGAAGCGCAGGCTCCTGTCAATCTGCGCTCGCGCGGGTTGAAAAAAAGTGCTTGCATCTCTTCCCTGCAATGCTAACGTGCATGAATTGACTGC
>CAZUYI010000110.1:0-8066 GCA_964624095.1 uncultured Verrucomicrobiota bacterium
CCGTACTTTCCAGGCGAATGAAAGAACGCTTTTGGAATACCTTCGCACGGGGTTGAGTCTGCGGTCGCCGGCGCCGTAATCGTGCACTTTTCGCCTCGGGGCTGGTTCGAAGCTGTGGGGATTGCCTGCATTTCAATCGGAATCATCATCGGCGTTGTCGGTGCGGCGAGATTCCGAAATATGAACAAGCGCGTTGCACTTGCCCAAAAGCAGTGTGGCACAAAGGCGCGGAAGAAGGACTAGAGTCGATCAAATGGATCATTATTTGTGGCTTATCGCATTGGGATTTGCACTGGGTACCCTTGGAACACTGATAGGGGCTGGCGGCGGATTCGTCTTGATGCCCGTGTTGCTTCTGCTCTACCCGCGTACGAGTCCGGAAATCCTAACCAGCATCTCGCTTGCCGTCGTGTTCTTCAACGCCCTGTCAGGCTCATGGGCCTATGCGCGGATGAGGCGTATCGACTACAAGTCTGGCCTGCTATTCGCAACCGCCACCGTGCCCGGGGCGATTCTGGGTGCATTGTCCACGGACTACGTTCCGCGCCGCCTATTTAATGCTGTCTTTGGCCTGTTGATGACAGTGGCGGCGATCTATTTGTTTCTTCACCGACCCGAGGAAGAGAAGCCCGTCGAGAAAGTGGGCAAACAGCATACGCTCAGAAACATCGTTGAGGCAAATGGCACCGTGCACGTTTTTTCCTACGACCTGAGAATCGGAATGTGGTTGAGCCTGTTTGTGGGGTATGTGTCGAGTTTGCTTGGTATCGGTGGCGGCATCGTCCATGTGCCGGTCCTCGTTCGTCTTCTGAAATTTCCCGTGCATATCGCTACGGCAACTTCACACTTCATTCTGGCAATCATGGCTCTGACAGGGACGATCGTTCATATTGCGACAGGTTCATTTTCCCAAGGCGGCGTCCGCCGCACGATCTGTGTTTCCATAGGTGCCCTGATCGGAGCCCAGCTGGGAGCGGCGCTCTCTGCTCGTGTGCATGGGCGGTGGATCATTCGCGGTTTGGCTGTGGCTCTTGCCTTCGTCGGCATTCGGATTCTCGTGTTGGCTGCGCAGCCGTAATGGACCGCGCCGAACAACCGCCTGCAACACTAGGTTCAGCCACAGGGTCACATCTTCACATTTCACAATCGGCCTGCTCGTGAGGCACGCTGCACGGCGTAGAGCGTCCTGTATTGCCAGTGATTTCATGCGACTCACGGCCATGCTTTCGGCGGTATAATTCAGGCTGCCTACCCGTTCCCCCGCCTCGCGCACGGTCATTCCGCCCCGACGGCGTGCGGTCCCTGACACCACGTCCTGCCCCCAGTCCCCGTGCCGGGCGCACCATCTCGTCCCATGCCTTGTGCCGCCGAGAGGCGCGGCGATGTGATGCCATCCGCCCGGCTCGTTGATCCGTAAAGGCTCGTCTTGGGTTCGTGATCCCATGTGGGCGTTGTGCGTCAAATCAATAGTGAAATGTGAAGACCCTGGTCGGAGTCGCCGCGGTCGCCGAAACGGCGGCCGCGCCTCCCACAAGGGCATCTCACGCGCGAGCGGTAGGAGGGGCGGCCCGCTTGCCTGGCGGCGGGCAGGGCCGCCGCGGCGCTTCCATGCCCAGGGCCCCATTCCGCCTTCCGACGCGTGCTCTGCGAAGCTCCTACGGTAACGTCGGACCCGGCCTTTGCCTACGCGGCGCCATTGCTGGCACGTCATGTAGCGCCGCACGGTCCGGTTATTCCGGATTGTGATTCAAGCCGTTCGTGAACTGTGAAGCCTTGGTCTATGCCCGCGCATTGGCTTAAAATGTCGCTTGTCGAGCCCTGCCCCTTGACTCCGTTTGACTCCCTTCCGGATCGTTCCTGATGTGACTCCATACCGAACCATTCGCTCCCTGTATTCAAGTCTTATTTTGGCCGTAGTGGGTTCGTTGCTGGTGTAGGGGCGACGCGGGACAGGTCTGATGAGTGGACATGGGGACCTTGTTAACGGCCCGAACAGTGCAGTCAGAGTGCGAGATGCGCATTGACACGGCGCGCAGCCGCTGCTAAGCACGTTCGCCAGGCGGTAGGGGTGGATAACCGGCCCTGTACGGGAGTCGTGGCTTCACGGTGGAGCCGCGCGCGGATGGATTGAGCGCATGGAGTGGGCAGCGTTAGCCGATCGGCTTCTCGCCGGCAGCCGCGTTACACGCGACGAGGCGCTGGCCGTGTTGCGCTCGCCCGACGACGCGCTGCTGGCCGTGCTCGACGCGGCGTTCGCGTTGCGCCGCCGTCATTTCGGGCGCGGGGTGCGCCTGCACGTGATCCGCAACGCCAAGAGCGGGCTCTGCGGGGAAGATTGCGCCTTCTGCAGCCAGTCGGCCCGTGCGAGTACGGCCGTGCCGCGTTATCCGATGAACGACGTGGCCGCGATCGTGGCCGGGGCGCGCGACGCGCGCGCGCTTAAGGCGTTGCGCTATTGCATTGTCACCAGCGGCCGCGCGCCGATCGAGGACGAGCTGGGAACGGTCTGCGAGGCAGCCCGGCGGATCAAGCGGGAAGGCCCCCTGCAGCTCTGCGTCTCGCTGGGGATGGTGACGGACGCGCAGGCCCGGTGTTTGAAGGCGGCCGGGGTGGACCGGTTCAACCACAACCTCGAGACCTCCGAGCGGTTTTTCCCGTCCATCTGCACCACGCACACCTATGCCGACCGCGTGGCGACGGCGCGGCGCGTCAAGGCCTGTGGACTCGAGTTGTGCAGTGGCGGCCTGATCGGCCTGGGCGAGACGCTCGAGGACCGCGTGGACCTGGCCTTTGCGCTGGACGCGGTGGACGCCGATTCCATTCCGGTCAACTTTCTCGATCCGCGGCCCGGCACCCCGCTGGCCGGACGTCCGCGCCTGACGCCGGCCGATGCCTTGCGCGCCCTGGCGATGTTCCGGTTCGTGAATCCCGCCCGCGAGCTGCGCGCGGCAGGCGGCCGCGAAGCCTGCCTCGGGCCGCTTCAGCCCCTGGCCCTGTACGCGGTCAACTCGATCTTCACGAACGGATACCTGACCACGCCCGGACAAGGGTACTCGGCCGACCTCGCCATGATCGAGGCGGCGGGATTCCACGTGACCGACGTGACCCAGGCCTGACGCTAGTCCGCGGCGATCGTGCCGCCGCCCAGGACGAGGTCGTCCTGGTAGAACACCACCGCTTGGCCCGGCGTGATTGCCATCTGGGGCTGGGCGAACTGCACGCGCACGGACGACGGGTCGCGCGGGTCCGGCTCGATGGCGGCCGCGGCGGGCGTATGCTGCTGGCGGATGCGGGCGTGCGCCTCCAGCGGGGACTCAAGCCGCTCGAACGGGATCCAGCAAACGTCCGTCGCGTGCAGCCTGTCCCGGAACAGATCGGCGCGAGGCCCCACGACCACCGTGTTGGACGGCCCGTCAATGGCGGTCACGTAGAGCGGATCCTTCGTGCCGCCCAGTCCAAGGCCTTTCCGCTGGCCGATGGTATAATAGAGGAGCCCCCGGTGTTCGCCGAGCAGATGCCCGGCGGTATCGCGCAGCGGGCCCGGCCGGATGGCGTGATCCCGGAACAAGGCGGCGACGTGCCGGACAGGAATGAAGTCCTGGCTTTCCGGACGGTCGGCGAGGCCGGCCAGGCCCCACTCGCGGGCCAGCGCCCTGACGGCCGGCTTGGTCAGGTCGCCGAGCGGCAGCATCAGGTCGCGGAGCTGGTCCTGGCCCAGGCGATAGAGAAAGTACGACTGGTCCTTGGCTTGGTCGCGCCCCCGCCGGAGCAGCCAACGGCCGCGGGCCGCGTCGCAGGCGACCCGCGCGTAGTGGCCGGTGGCAAACCGGTCGAACGCCACGCCGCGCGCGCGGGCCCGGTCGCGCAGCAGTCCGACCTTGAGTTTCCAGTTGCAGCGGATGCAGGGATTGGGCGTCCGGCCGGCCAGGTACTCGCCGCGGAAATAGTCGAGCACCTCGCGGCGGAAGGCATCCGCCAGCGGAACCGTGACGTGCCGAATGCCCAGGCGCGCGGCCAGCGCGCGCAGCGCTGCAAGGCGGTCCGCCTCGCCGGGTCCGGTGCAGCCGGACGTCCGCGCGGCGGCCGGCAGGTCGAGGGATCCGTCCCAGAGCTGCATGGTGAGGCCGACGACCTCGAAGCCCTGCCGTTGCAGCAGGCAGGCAGCCACGGTGGAATCCACGCCGCCGCTCATGGCCACGGCGACGACGGGCCGCCGGCCGGCGCGGGAACACGCCGATTCAGCGCTGGACGTGGGCGGCGGCATAGGCGGCCAGCTTGGCGGGATTGACGATCGGGCCGTCCTCGAACGGGCTCCAGGCCGCGAGGTACTCGGCCACGCTGCGGGCGCGGGCCCAGGCGTGGTACTCGTCGGCCGCGATGACGGCTTCCGCGTAACAGGCGAATTCCACGCAGGCGTCCTCGCGCGCCAGGTCCAGCGGGGCCAGGTCCGCCGTATGGAAGGCGTGCACGTGGAGCACCGTTTCCGCCGAGGGCGCGAACCGGAACAGCTTGGTGATGTGGGGGAAGGCGGTCACGAACCCGACCCCGTCCGGCCGGAGTGCGGTCAGCCGGGCCTCGAGGGCGACCGCCGCGCCGGGGGCCTGCTCCCACTCGAACCGGTCCGGGTCGCGCCCGAGCAGGCTGATGAAGTAGAGCTTGAAGGCCGAGACGCCGTCCGGCAGTGCGAGCGTTTGGGTCCGGTACAGCCGGGCGTGATAGGGGCGGCAGGGCATGACATGCATGGGGACAGGCTCCTCAGGCGCGCAAGCGGTCCAGCAGACGCGGGAAGGCGCAGCGCCCGCACCGCGAGCGGTCGGGCAGGCAGAAGTCGTGAAAAATCTGGATCAGGCCCTGCTGACGCAAGCCCGTCTGGTACAGGGCCGGGTTATGGTCCGGGCCCAACAGGGCATGGGCCGTCTGGCGGATGATCTGGTTGTCTTCTTCGGGGGGCAGGTGCCGCAAAAAATCCTCGCGCGCCAGGGCGGAGCGGGTAGCCGCCAGGAACGGCACGATGGCGTTGGCCGCCACCGCGGCGGCGCGCCGCGCGCCCATCAGGGCCACCGGCGCCGGCTGCCGGGGTCCCGCGAGGCGGAGCCGGTGCGTCCAGTAGGTATCGGTCTCCGGCTGCAGCAGGCCCAGGATCGTCCGGTGTGTGGCGTCCGGAGGGCCGGGCTCGAGCCCGGCGAGGCGCTGGGCGAGGTCGGGTTCGCCGGCAAACAGCACGGCGGCCAGCATGAGGCGCCGCTGCGGGTGGTTATGCGGGCGCAGGCCGGTCAGGCGCCAGGCGCTGCGCGGCAGCGCGAGCGCGCCCCAGCGTGCCTGCCATTTCCACCAGGCGTCCCACAGGCCGCGCACCCAGGCCCGCGTGTCGGTGTCCCACCGCGCCGACGTTTCAGCCGGCAGCAGGCCGGCCACTCCCATCAGCAAGGCGTAGGCCTTGATGACGGCGCCGCCCGATTCGGCCCGCACGGCCTCCAGTGGCACGTGCTCGGCCAGGTAGCGGAACGGCGGCCGATTGTGTTTGTACCCCAGGGCCGTCAGGACTTCCTCGTACAGGGCCTGGCTGGCGCCCTTATCCAGCACCGCCCGCGCCAGGCGCTTTGCCTTGCGGCGCACTCGCTCGGCTCCAGCCGCCTCGAGCAGGGTTGCGATCCGGTCGGGATCGCAGCCGGCCAGCCGCCGCGCGCACGGCGCCGCCGGCGCTCGCACGGCATAGGGATAGGCGGTCAAATCGAGGCTTTCGAACGAAAAAAACGGATTGGCCGCCAGCGGCTCTTTCAGGGCGATACAGACGGCGCCCGGCGGGCCCTCCGCGCGCGGGTCCGCGGGGAAATAGGTGATGTGAGCGACGACGCGCGCATAGGCCGGATCGCCGGCGTGCCCGTGCCGCTGCCAGTCGGCGGGATGCACGTGCACCTCGACGTCGCCTTCCAGGCGGCGCCGGCCGGGCCCGATCCGCAGGACCGCATCGCGGAAATCCGGGCCCTCCTCCAGGTTCCAGCGGCCGGGTGACTCAACCTGGACGGCCTGGCCGTCAGCCGCCCGGAGCGCAGCAGGCCGCCAGGCAGAATCGAACCAGACGCACTGCACGTGCCGTTCGGTATAGAGGAAACGGCCGGCGCCCGGGCTGCGGACGGCCCAGGCGCCATAGGGGACGTCTGGCCTCGCGCGATACGCCGTGTCCGCCGCGAGCCGTCCGGGCTGAACGCGCATGGCCATGGTCGGTCCTTTCTTCGCGGCGGCGGGCATCCGCCGCGCGGCGGATGCCCGGATCGTGATGACCGGCTTCACTATAGGGCCCTTTTTGGAATTGATCAACCCTGCGAATGCCGGTAGAGTGCAACGCGAATAGGGATCGGGCGCACGAGGCCGGACATCAGCGCATGATTATCGCGGAGCATCTTACGCGCCGGTTTGCGTCGGGCACGCTGGCGGTTGACGACGTGTCCTTCGAGGTGCCGCGCGGCGAGATTGCCGGACTGGTGGGCCCTACGGGCGCCGGAAAGACCACGCTGCTGCGGATGCTCGCCACGGTCCTGGCCCCGACAAGCGGCCGGATTACGGTGGGCGGCCTGGATGCCTTCACGCAGTCGCTCGATATCCGCCGGCGGATCGGCTACGTGCCGGAGCAGGCGCCCCTGTACCGGGACATGCGGGTGGACGAATACCTGGCATTCCGCGCGAAGCTCAAGGGCGTGCCGCGCCGGAAACGGCGCGGGCGCCGGGAAGACGTCAAGGGCCTGTGCGGCCTGAAGGAACTGGAGCGGCGCCTGATCGGGCAGCTGTCGCGGGGGGAGCGCCAGCTGGTGGCGCTGGCGGACTGCCTCATTCACAATCCCGACCTGCTGCTGCTCGACGACCCTATGAGCGCGCTCGACGCGGCCCGCCGGCAGGCCATGGCCGCCGTGCTGACCGGGCTCGGGCGGCGTTGCACCGTGTTGCTGGCCACGCACAACCTGCCGGATGCCGGGCGGCTGTGCCATCGGCTGCTGGTCATGGACCGGGGCCGCCTTGTGGCGGCGCAGGCGCCCGCCGCCGTGGCCGGCCACCTGGGCGTCGGGCCGCTGGTCGTGGTCGAGGCTGCCGGCCCGCCGGACGCCGTGCTCGATGTCCTGCGCCGCGTGCCCGGCGTCGAGGCGGCCGGGCAGGACGCAAGCCCGTCGGGTGAATCGGCCCGCGGCGCCGGATGGACCCGATTCCGGCTCGATCCCGCGCCGGGCCTCGAGATCCGGCCCGCGGTTGCCGCGGCCTTGGCGGCGCAGGGCTGGCCCGCCCGCGATCCGGTGCTCGAGCCGCGCTCGCTCGAAGCGGCGCTCATCGCCCTGATGGACTCCAGCGCGCACCGGAGACGCGGCCGTGGGTAACGTGATCACACTGCTCAAGCGGCAGATCAGGGCCACGTTCCACGCGCCCCTGTCTTACGGCGTGATGATCGGATTCCTGCTCGTGGCCGGCGCGAGCTTCTGCCGGACCCTGCTCCAGCACCTGGGCGGGCAGATCGGAGTGGGTGAACTGCTCTTCGGCGCGCCGCCGTTTTGGGCCGCGGTGCTGGCGGCCGTCACCCTCCTGAGCATGTCCGTCGTGGCCGACGAGCGGCGCACCGGCACGCTGGAGACGCTCCTGTCCGCGCCGGTCACCGACCTGCAGGTCGTGCTCGGAAAATACGGAGGGCTCCTGGTGTGTTTCATGGCGATGACCGCGCCGCTGGTGGCCTATTTCGTGATCCTGCGGGTCGTGGCGCCGGGAATGGCCGGGCTGGATCCGGCCCCGATTGCCGGCGGATTCCTGGCGCTCTGGCTCGTGGGCGCCTGCTTCCTGGCCGCAGGCGTGCTCTGCTCGACCCTGACCTCGAGCCAGGCCTTCGCTGCAACCCTCACGGCGGCGGCAGCCGGCGGGGCGTTTTTCCTGCCCGACGCCCTCCGCCCCGTCCTGGCCGGCCCCGTCGCGCAGGCGGTGCTGGACGCGCTGTCGAGTTCGCAGCACATCCGCGATTTTTCGACCGGCATCGTGGATTCACGCCCGGTGGTCCTGTACCTGTCGGGGACGGCCTGGTGCCTGTTTGCCGC
>CAZUYI010000111.1:0-8046 GCA_964624095.1 uncultured Verrucomicrobiota bacterium
ATGAGTTTGTTGGTCCATCCTGATTTCTGGCGACCACGTTCGTCGAAAAGGAAATCGTCGAAACCGAGCCCGGCGCCCGCGGCAACACGGCCACCAATGTCACCAAGCCCGCCAAGATCGAAGGCGGCTACGAAATCCAGGTGCCGCTCTTCATCAACCAGGGCGACATCATCCGCATTGATACGCGCACCGGCGGCTACAGCGACCGCGTGCGCACGGCCTGAGCCGGCGCCCGGCCGGCATGCAAGGCATCCCATGGACCGCGCGACGGCCCTTCCCGATTCCGTCCCGCCGGACCTCGCCCGCTTCCGGCCGGTGCTCGACCTGCGCGCCCGCGTGCGGCGCGCGATCCGCGGGTTCTTCGAGGCGCGCGGCTTCCTCGAGGTCGAGACCCCCGTCCGACTGCCCGCCCCGGCCCTCGAGCTGCACATTGACGCCATCCCCGCCGGCGCCGCCTGGCTGCGCACCTCCCCCGAACTGCACATGAAGCGCCTGCTCGCCGCCGGCTGCGACCGCCTGGTCCAACTCGGGCCCTGCTTCCGCGACGGCGAGCGGGGCGACCGGCATCATCCCGAGTTCACGCTCCTCGAATGGTACCGCGCGCGCGCCGATTACCGCGACCTCCTGGGCGATGCCAAGGTCCTCCTGGCGGACGCCGCCCGGGCCGCACTCGGCCGCACCGAGTTCGAGTATCGCGGCACGCGCATCGAGCTGATGCCCGTCTGGGAGGTGCTCACCGTGCGCGAGGCCTTCCGCGCGTTTGCCGGCTGGGATCCCGTCGCGTCCTTCGATCCCGCTCGATTCGACGAAGACCTGGTCCTGAAGGTCGAGCCGAACCTTCCAACCGACCGCCCCGTGGTGCTGATGGATTACCCGGTTGCCGCGGCGGCCCTGGCGCGGCGCAAGCCGGACGACCCGCGCGTCGCTGAGCGCTGGGAGCTGTACGTCGGCGGGCTCGAACTGGCCAATGCCTTCAGCGAACTCACCGATCCCGTGGAGCAACGCGCCCGGTTCGAAGCCTGCGCCGCCGAGCGGCGGGCCCTGGGCCGGCCCGTCTATCCGCTCGACGAGCCGTTCCTGGCCGCGCTCGAGGCCGGCCTGCCCCCCTCCGCCGGCATCGCGCTCGGAGTGGACCGGCTCGTCATGCTCCTGGCCGGCGCCGCCTCGCTCGACGAGGTGCTCCCTTTCCGCGAGTGAGCCGCGTACGCCGCTCGGGAAAAAGTGTAAAAAAAACGTAAAAAAAGTTGTGCTCTCCGCGGCCTTGCCCTATAACGGCGCCGTTCGGGAGTCCGGCAATTCCGGGCAGACGCCCGGCCGCGCGCAAACGGTAAAAAAATCTGTTGACAACAACGGGTAGGTGTATATCTTACCCGTAACCACTATCCATGGTGGCATTGTCAAGCATGGCGCGCGGGATACCGAGCCGCAAGGCGCGGGGCTAATCGGGGGTTTGAGCGTTGAACACGGCGTTGCGCGTAGCCTTGGTATTCACCTCGAAGCAGAGGGCACAGGAGGTAACACTCGATCGTCGTCCGCACGAAGCGGGACCGGACGACGACGAGCCGCCGGATTGGCTGGCGGAATATGATACCGAGTCCACCATCGCCGCGGTGGAATCCGCGCTGGCGCGGCGCTACCGCGTGACGCGGGTGGAAGGCGATGCCGGCGCCATGGACGCGCTGCGCGCGGCGCGGCCCGACCTGGTGTTCAACATCGCGGAAGGCTTTGCCGGCCCCAACCGCGAGTCCCACATCCCGATTCTCTGCGAGATGCTCGGACTGCCCTGCACGGGATCGGACGCCCTGACGCTGGGCATCTGCCTGGACAAGGCGCGCACCAAGGAGATCCTCGCCTACCACCGGATTCCCTCCGCCCGCTTCTACGAGGTCACGCCCGCCACGCTGAACGGCCAGCGGTTCCCGATGCCGGCGCTGGTCAAGCCGCTGCGCGAGGGCTCCTCGATGGGGATTCGCAACGACAGCCTGGTGTCGTCCCGGCGCGAGCTGGTCGCGCGCATCCGAGCCATTGACCGGATGTACCGGCAGCCGGCGCTGGTCGAGGCGTTTTTGCCCGGGCGCGAGTTCACCATCGGGGTGCTGGGCAACCCGCCGCGCCGCGAACTGCTGCCGCTGGTGGAGATTGACCACCGCGTGCTGCCGCCAGGCGCCCATCCGATTTACGGCTACGAGGCCAAGTGGGTGTGGGACGACCCGGCGTCGCCCATGCCCATCCTGGTCTGCCCGGCCGAGGTGTCGCCCGAACTGGAGCGCGCCATCCGCGCCGTGGTGAACCGGGCGCTCGACGTGCTGCGGGTGCGGGACTGGTGCCGGGTGGATGTGCGCCTCGACGCCAACGGGATCCCGAACATTCTCGAGCTGAATCCGCTGCCCGGCATCCTGCCGGATCCGCGCGAGAACTCGGCCTTGCCGGCGGCGGCGCGCGCCGCGGGCTATGCCTACGACGACCTGATCCTGAAGGTGGCGGAAGTGGCCTTGCGCCGGTGCGGACGGGGGCCATGAACGCGCGGGCGAGGCCGGTCTGCATCCTGTTCAACGCCTGGGTGGCGCCGTGCGGGCGGAGGCGCGAAACGCTGTCCGAGCGCGCGGTCGAGGGGGCGGCGCGCGAGGCCGCCGAGTGCCTGGCCGCCGAAGGCTACCCGGTGCGCCTGGTCCCGGTGGGGCGCCGGATCGAGCCGGCGCTGGACCGGCTCCGCCGCCTGAGGCCGGCGGTTGTCGTGAATCTGTGCGAGGGATTTCGCGGCCGGTCCGACGGCGAGGCGCCGGTGGCGGGCCTGCTGGAACTGCTCGGCCTGCCTTTTACCGGCAGCGGGTCGGCGGCCCTGTTCCGATGCCACGACAAGTTCCAGGCTCATGCGGTGCTGCGGGCGCACGGCGTGCCGGGGCCCCGCGCCTGGCTGATCGAGGACCCCGGCCGCCTTCCGGACGGGCTCCGGTTCCCGGCGATTGTCAAGCCGAGCCGCGAGGACGCGAGCCTCGGCATTTACCCCGAGTCCGTGGTGCGGACGGCCGCCGCGCTCCGGGCGCAGGCGGCCCGCGTGCGAGCCGACTATGGGCAGCCGGCGCTCGTCGAGGACTACATCGCCGGGCGGGAGCTCTATGTGGCCCTGGTCGAGCTGCCCGAGCCGCGCCTGCTGCCGCTCTCGGAAATCGAGTTCCGTGGTTTTCCCCGGGGGGCACCCCGGATTATGAGCTACGACGCCAAGTGGCGGCCCCACCACCCGGCCTATCGCCGCACGCAGCCGGTATGCCCCGCCCGCGTGGCGCCGGCCCTGGCCGACCACCTGGAGCGTCTGGCGCGGACGGCGTTCCGGGTGCTGGGCGTGCGCGGGTATGCCCGCGCCGATTTCCGGGTGGACGCCCGCGGCCGGCCTTATGTGCTGGAGGTGAACCCGAACCCGGACACCTCGCGCGACGCCGGCCTGATGCGCATGCTGGCCGCGGCCGGGCTTTCCCCGGGCGCCTTCTGGAGGGGGCAGATCGAACGGGCCCTGGCCGCGCGATGAAGACGCCTGCCATGACCATTCGGCCGCTGACGGCCGCGGACCGCGGCACGGTCCTGGACGTGATCCGCCAGACCGGCATGTTCACGCCGGAGGAGGAGCGCGTGGCCGCCGAGATTCTCGACGTCTACCTCGGCCAGCCGGACCAGCGCGATTACCGCATCGAGGTGATCGAGCCGGCCGCGGGCGGCGTGGTGGGCTTCGTCTGCTACGGGCCGACGCCCATGACCGAAGGCACCGTGGACCTCTACTGGATGGCCGTGCACCCCGGCCGGCATCGACAGGGATTCGGTCGAGCCCTGGTCCGGCGGGTCGAGCAGGCCGTGCGGGAAGCCCGCGGGCGCCTGATTGTGATCGAAACCTCGTCCAGGGCGCGCTATGCGTCCACCCGCCAGTTTTACCAGGGACTGGGCTACGCCGAAACGGCGCGCCTGCCTGACTTCTACCGGCCGGGCGATGATCTGGTGGTCTACTGCAAGTACCTCACGCCGGAGGGCCCCTGACATGGAGCGCTGGCAGACGCTGTTGAGCAAGAGTCTCACGACCGCCGAAGAAGTGTCGGAGGTCTTCGGCCTGGATCTCGAGGCCATGCGCCGGGTGGCCGCCCGCTTCCGCATCCGGATCAACCCCTATTACCTGCGGCTGATCAAGGCCAGGGGCGACCCGCTCTACCGCCAGGTGGTGCCCGATCCGCGCGAGCTGGAAGGCGACGGCCAGCAGGATCCGCTGGCGGAAGACGAGCATTCCCCCGTGCCCGGCATTGTGCACCGCTACCCCGACCGCGTCCTGTTCCTCGTCTCCCACGAGTGCGCCGCCTTCTGCCGGTTCTGCACCCGCAAGCGCATGGTGGGCAATGCCGAAACGATGCACCCGCGCTTCTTCAAGGACGGCTTGGAGTACATTCAGCAGCACCCCGAAATCCGCGACGTGATCCTCTCCGGCGGCGACCCCCTGCTGCTCTCCGACGCCCGTCTGGAGGCCATCCTCAAGGCCGTCCGCGCCGTGCCGCACGTCGAAATCATGCGGCTCGGCACGCGCGTGCCCTGCACGCTGCCCCAGCGCATCACCGCCCGCCTCGTCCGCATGCTCAAGCGCTATGCGCCCCTGTACGTCAATGTGCATTTCAACCATCCCACCGAGCTCACGGCCCAGGCCGTCCGGGCGTTGAACCGGCTGGCCGACGCCGGCCTGCCGCTCGGCAACCAGACGGTGCTGCTCAAGGGCGTGAACGACGATCCGGCCGTGATGCGCGAGCTGGTGCGGAAGCTGCTGGCCTGCCGCGTGCGGCCCTATTACATCTACCAGGCCGACCAGGTCGCCGGCACGGACCACCTGCGCACGACGGTGCAGCAGGGGCTCGAGGTGATCCGCGGCCTGCGCGGCTGGACCTCGGGGCTGGCCGTGCCGCATTACGTCATTGACGCGCCCGGCGGCGGCGGCAAGGTGCCCTTGCTGCCCGAGTACGTCGAGTCGCTCAGCGAGCGCGAGGTCGTGATGCGGAATTACGAGGGCAAGCGCTTCGTCTATCGGCAGCCCGCGGCCTGCGGCGTGCCGGCCGCCGAGCCGAGCCGGCCGGCGCCCGCGCCCGCGCCCGCGCCGGCGGCGGTGCCGGTTGCCCCGTAGCCGGGCGCGGCGCCGGGCCGGCGCCTCCGCGGGCCAGTCGCTCCCGCACCATGTGGACCAGCGCCGGCACGATGTCCGCCTCGTTCACGGTGGCCTGGAAGACGCCGCGGCAGTAGAGCGCCGCCTTGCCGGCGCCGCCCGCGGCGGCGATGTCCGCCTCGCGGGCTTCGCCGGGCCCGTTCACCATGCAGCCCATGACCGCCACCGTCGGCCAGGCGGTCCCCGGGGGCACCGTGCGCGCCAGCGCCGCCAGGGCCGCTTCCACCCGGTGTGCCAGGGACAGGACGTTGATCCGGATCCGGCCGCAGGTGGGGCAGGAAATGACGCGCGGACCCGGCGGGCGCAGGCCCAGGGCGCGCAGGAGTTCGAGCGCCACCTCGACCTCGCGCGCCGGCGGCTCGGTGAGGGACACCCGGATCGTATCGCCGATCCCCTCGGCCAGCAGGATGCCGAGCGCCGCCGCCGACCGCACCGTGCCGGCGAGCAGGGTGCCGGCCTCGGTCACCCCGAGGTGCAGCGGGCAGTCGGTGGCGCGGGACAGGATCCGGTAGGCCTCGACGGTGCGTGCCGCGTCCGAGGCCTTGGCGGAGATCTTGATGGCCTGGAAGCCGAGGTCCTCCAGGACGCGCGCCTGTGCCAGGGCGCTGGCCGCGAGCGCGCGCGCCGTGGGACCGCCGTGGGCCGCCAGCACGGACTGTTCCAGCGAGCCGGCATTGACCCCGATCCGGATGGGGACGCGGCGGTCCAGCGCGGCGCGCACGATGTCGCGCACGCCGGCGGCGGAGCCGATGGTGCCCGGGTTGATGCGCAGCCCGTCCGCGCCGGCCTCGAGGGCGGCGAGGGCCAGCCGGTAATCGAAGTGGATGTCGGCCACGAGGGGCAGCGGACTGGCGCGCCGGATGATCCGCAGCGCGGCCGCGGCCTGCGCGTCGGGCACCGCCACGCGCACGATGTCGCATCCGGCCCGCGCCAGCGCACGGATCTGGGCCGTGGCGGCGCGCACGTCGCGCGGGTCGCACTTCGCCATGCTCTGGACCGAGATCGGCGCGCCGCCGCCTACCGCCAGCGAGCCCACCTGGAGACGCCGCGTCGGCCGGCGCGGCGCCGGAATGCCCGTCTCGTCTCGTGTCATAACCCGGCCGCTCCTTCCCGTGTCCGCCTCATTCCGGCGCCCTCTCGCCCGCCGGGGCGGCCTCCGGCGCCGGGGCCGGCCGGGACAGTTGCCGGAGCGTGTAAAGCCGCTTGAGGTCCCGGCCCGAGAGCCAGAGGATGGCGGCAATGAACAGGGCAAAGAACACCTGGTGAATCCATCCGACCACCTTCGGCGGAAGCCGGCGCCGGGTGATCCCCTCCCACAGCGCAAACAGGATATGGCCGCCGTCGAGTACGGGAATGGGCATCAGGTTGAGAATCGCCAGGTTCACGTTCAGGAAGCACATGAAGCTCAGGGCGATGGCCAGCCCCTTGCGGACGGCGTCCTGGATCATGTAGAGAATCATCGGCGGGCCGCCCAGCCCCTGCGACGTGGCGCCGGCCTCCCCGGGCGTCACCAGCGAGCGCACGACCCGCAGGATCGCGCCGGCGTGGCGCCGGAGCTGGACGCCGGGCGGAATGTGCTCGACCTGGTCATAGTCCACGGCGGCCGGGTCGAATCGGATCCCGATCCGCGCCCGGCCCAGCGCCGCGTCGAGCCGCGGCGTCAGCTCCAGGTCCAGCATCTGCCCGTCGCGCTCGATCACGGCGGGCGTCGGCTGGTCGGGCCGGGCGCCGACCAGGGCGATGAGGTGCTCGATGCTGTACACCGTCTGGTCGGCGAAGCGCCGGATCATGTCGCCCGGGAGCAGCCCGGCCTGCGCGGCGCCGGATCCCGGCTCGACGGCCTGGACGGTGCACAGCGACACCTCGCGCAGGCCCTCGATCATGCGGAAGCCCAGCGCGTTTTTGGCCGTCGGCACCCGGACCAGGCGCGGGCCGTCGGGCGCGGCGATTTCCACGTCGGCCGTCTCCGCCCGGGCGGCTTCCTGGAACAGGTCGCTCCACGTGCGGACCGGCTCGCCGTTCACGGCCGCGACGGCATCGCCGGGTCGCAGGCCGACATCGTATGCCGGCGAGCCCGGTTCCACGTACCCGATCACCGCGGAGCGCTCGCCGGGCGTGGTCGGCTTGCCGAGCCCGTAGACGATCCAGGCGAGGGCAACGGCCAGCACGAAGTTGCCGGCGGCGCCGGCGGCGGTAACGACGATTTTTTTCCACGGCGGCGCCGGGGGCGGCGCCGGAGGCGACGCCGCCCTGTCGGGTCCCGGCGCGGGGCGCGGCTCGGACGGGTCAATCTGGGGCAGGGCCACGTAGCCGCCGACGGGAAACACGCCGATTTTGTAGCGCACGCCCCGGTGTTTCCACGACCACAACGCCGGCCCGAATCCGATCGAGAACACCTCCACCACCAGGCCCAGGGCGCGGGCGGCCAGGAAGTGTCCCAGCTCGTGGACGAAAATGGACGCCCCGAACAGCAGCAAGACCGCCGCCACCACGTATATGACATGAAGTATCATAAGGCTTTGATCCGGCGGGCGGCTTCCGCCCGCGCCCAGCGGTCGGCTTCCATGATGTCCTCCAGGCCCGGGTCCGCCACCGGGGCGTGCCGGGCCAGAACCTGCTCGACGACATGCCAGATGCCTGGGAAGCGCAGGGTCCCGGCCAAAAACGCCTGGACGGCGATCTCGTTGGAAGCGTTCAGGACTACCGGCATCGTTCCGCCGGCGCGAGCGGCTGCCCGCGCCAGGCGCAGGCAGGGGAACCGCGTTTCGTCCGGCTTCGCGAAATGCAGCGCGCCGACTTCGGCCAGGTTCAACGAGGGCAGCCCGCCGTCCAGGCGCTCCGGCCAGGTCAGGGCATACTGGATG
>CAZUYI010000112.1:0-7997 GCA_964624095.1 uncultured Verrucomicrobiota bacterium
ACTTCCGCCTTCGCATGCCCGGCCCATCGCGCCATGACATTGTAGGTCGCGCTCCCCTTGGGCGGTCTCGGGAGAAACATCGCAGGCTTCACCGAGACGGCCAGATCATACGTCCGGGCCTGCTCCAGAAATGCCGCTAAGTCATAGTCGTCCGGCGGCAAGGGGCAGTTCCAAAGAATCCAATTGAACCCGGCCTCATGCATCCGTCTGAACATCGCCTCGTCGTGCGGAGTCAGTTCCGCGGCGGACATTCCGAACAGGTAGAATGGATCCCCGTTGCGGAGCAGAACCCGGTTGACCAAATCCACCTTCACTTCACAGCCCGGGTTCGGCGGTAGCTTGCGCAGTTCGACGCCCCGGCTCGCGATGAGCGTTCCCGCCGCATCCGTCAGGTCCACGGTCAGTAGGTGAGTCCCTTCCGGGAAGGGAGCCAGGGGAATGGCCAGCCGGGTCTCCTGGTCCAGCGGTCCCGCCTCGGCCACCGGGCTCCCGTCCGGCGCCTTGACCGCGATGCGGCATGCCAGCCGCAGGTCGTCTGGCAAGCCGACGCGACAGCAGAGGGTGGCCGCCTGTTCGGTGGTGTAATAGTTGCGGTCCGGCACCACCGACAGGGGATCCAGCCCTGCCAGCGCGTCCTCGTCCACCAGGCAGGATTCCAGCGCGCCGCCTTGCGCGGCATCGCAGACCCAGACCGCGGCCATCCGGCGTCCGACCGTGGGCATGGCGATGAGCAGCTCCACCTCGTTTGAACCCGCGTTGGCCGCCAGTTCAGCCCGGGCGGCGGTCATCGTGGGCTCCCCCACAACCGGCCGGTCGAGGACCTGCACCTCGGCGGTTCCCGCCGCGCTCCAGGCATTGCGCAGACAAACGGAGAGCGTGTAACACGGCAGCCCGTCCCGAATTTCAAAGCGCCTGGCCCGCGCCCGGGCGATCGCGGGCAGGAACAGGCGGCCCCGACGGAGGCCTTCACCCGGCGGGAGCCCGCGCACCTCGCCAAAGCACTCCGGCTGGTGGACCTTTCCATCCGGCAAGGGCGCCCAGGTGGCATGGCAGGCCGTTTCGCAGATCACCGCGCCATACGGATCGACTTGGGGAACGATCGTAGACACGACGAGATTCATCCGCACCGGGCCGCGTGCCGCCGCGGGTGTTCCTCCGCCGCTGCCGTGGAGCGTGAACAGCGGGATGGCGATTTCCGCCGCCCACCCGTGTTCCGTCAGCCGCGTCGCCGTACGCCAGGGCATCGTGTACAGGCGGTCCCGTCTTCCGCCGGCGAGCACCCGTTGATCGCCCTTGATGTTGGCGGCATTGAGCATGTAGTGCAAGTACCCGGCTCCGCCCGTGCCGGGATCGAGAAACAGCTCGAGTGAGTCGTCCGCCTGCACTTGGCCATCGGGCTCGTACACCGCGCGCTTGATGTGCCGGGGCTCGGGATGCACGATGTCCACGGCGAGATAGAGCCAGTCCGAGTCGCAGCACACGAGCGCCGTGTACGGAACCGCCAGACCGGTCCCGATGACATGGAGCCCGGCCAACGGCGCCGCGGTGCGCCAGCACGCGTCGTCCAACGCGCCGTCCAGCAACGGCGGCTGTTCGCAGGGCGCTACCACCACCGACGGGGGCTCAGCCGGAGCCGGCCCCTCGGCGCGCGCCCGACCCCCGGCCCAGACGGCCAGCCCCGCCGCGCACACCGCCGACAAGGCACAACTCGCGGTCCATCGTATCGAGTGGTTGTGACACGGCATCAGGGGTACTCCATCGGTTTCACGGCTTTCATCCGGTCTTGTGGCGTCACAGGAACCACGGGGTTCGCGCATAGTTCATCCTATACTATTTTTTTTGCCGCCACATCCATTCCGGAAACCGGGTCCAGGCATGGCAGGCAGGTTAAGGTGGCGCGACGCGCGCGCGGAACCGGCGCAACCCGGGCCGCAGGGCCGGGAACCGCGCGTGGATCAGGGCGGCCAGCCGGCGGAACATCCGGACGTGGGGCGCGAGCAGGAGCGCGCCGGCGCCGATCAACAGCCACCCGGGCAGGATCGGCACGAGCCAGCCGAGCACCCCCAGCGCCAGCAACGACCAGCCGGCCACCTGCCGCCACACGGCCCGCACTGGCGTCATGGCTGCCCTCTCCAGCGGACCCGGCGCGCCCTTTCATGCCGGGCGGAAGCGGTACACCTGCGCGCTCATCGGGGGCACCACGGTCTCGAGTCGCGACCCTTTACCCGCCTCGCGCGGCTCCGGATATACCCGGGCCCAGATCACCGGCCCGGCGGCCGCGTCGAGCGTGCCCGGGCGCAATTCAAGCGCGGCCTTCTGCTCGCGGTCGGTATGGTTCACGACCGCCGCGCAGACCTCCCCGTCCAGCTCGAAGCAGCCGCTGAGGACCGCCGGCACGCCCTGTTTCGGGGGCCGATTGGACGCCACCGTGACCTCGACCCGCTCGCAGACAATCGCGAGCGGCGGCCGCCAGCGGCCCAGGTTGAAGAACGCGCGGCCCGCCTTGCGGGCGCCCACCAGCGTGCCCATGTAGTCGAAGAACGGCTGGAAGGCCGGCTTCTGATCGTCGCCCGCCATGGGCCCGCTGATCATGAGCTGCCCGCCGCCCACCAGGCAGAGGGCTTCCGCAAACCGGAACTTGTCCGGGTAGACGACCTGGCTGGCCGTGCGGGGCTTGAAGGTGGAGACAGTCCCGTAGCTGATGTGGTAGTCGTGGTAGACGCTGTGGAACATCGGCACGGGCAGCGACCGCTCGCTGCCCACGTGTCCCTCGATGTTGGCGATGTCGCGGGACAAGTCGGCGTCGAACAGGTCCAGGAAACACTCGGCCACGCCCTCGGAGGTGGAGGCGGTGTCCGGCTTGCGCGCGCGCATCTCCGCGCGGGCGCGGGTCATCAGATCGCGGTACCCGCGCACCCAGTGGTCGTGCCCGCCCACGCCGTGCCCGTGGTCCGGGTTGAAGCACACGGCGGGATAGCAGCCGGTGACCTGGTCGAAGTACGCGCCGTCCATGTCGCAGTCGGTGATCATGCGGTTGTTCTCGTCGCAGATCAACGTGTGGAAGAACGGGGCCGTGGGGCACATCGTGTGGCCCAGGTTGCGCCAGGGATCGGCCGATTCGCCCTTTTCGTTGACGCAAATCCATCGCATGCCGTCGTGGCGCTGGAAGGCCAGGACCTCGGGATTGACGAGCCGGGTTTCCAGGTAGTAGATGCAGTGCGCGCCGAGGCGGTGCAGGTCCGCGACGCCCCGGCAGAGCGCGGCGCGGATATCCGGACTGTGCGGGTAGACCAGCGGGCAGCACCAGCGCCCGCCGAAAATCTGGCCGTTGAACCCGTACCAGTGGAAGGCGATCGTACACCCGTAGCGCGCCTGGATGGCCCGGATGATCGGGACCACGTGGTCCGGGTGCCCCTGGGTGTTGAACTGCCAGTTCCAGTACCACAGGTCGAGTTCCTTGACCCAGGACGCGACGTCTTCCCGGTCGGCGGTCCGGCCCTTGCGGCACCAGAATTGCCGGAGCGCCCACTCGCGGTAGATGGCGGAGGCGTTCCACCACTCGCCCGCATAGACGCCAACCGGGCACTCGTAAAAGGACTGGAAGTTCGCGCCGGCCGCCGTCCGGTCGTACGGGTACTGCTTCACCTGGAGCACGGCGTGCTTCCCGTCGGACCCGTCCTGGTACAGCCCGAAGCACTTGTACAGCGCCGCGGCATCGTAGGCCCCGAAATAGAGGCCGCCCAGGTCCGGATGCCCGAACGTCAGGAATTGCATGGACCAATAGCCCGGATACGCGTAGGCGATGTCGGCCGGCTTCCCCTCGGTGTCGAACGCCCCGAACTGGTGGCGCGACCAGTTGCTGATGACCACCTCGTGCTGGTTGACGAACGAGACCGGGTCGGGCGTCTGTTCCCCCATGACGATCGGCGCGGTCAGGAAGCCCGGCGTCGGGCGGTCATAGTCCGTGAGGCCACTGACCCGCGGATAGGCAACCTGAAAGATCGCGAGCGCCGTGCGGTTGTCCACCTCCACGGACCAGTAGCTCAGCGGGTCCCCGTCCGGCAGCCGCACGCGGCCGCGCACAGTCAGCGCGCCCCAGGGTCCCGCCACCTCCCAGCGGGTCGAGAGAATCTGTTCGCCGGCGGCGCGCGTCACCTGCATGGCCGCCGGCCCGGCCGGCGTCACGGCCGTCACCGCACCATCCGGCGCCCGGAGCTGGATTTCAAACGGCGCGGTCAGTCCCGCCGGGTCAATGGGCACGCGGTGGCCGGACACGGCGTTGCGCAGCTCGGTCAGCCGGCCGTACTCGTCGAACGACAGGGACACCCGGTCATTGGCCAGTGTATGCATCGAGGGATTCCTGGGCTCGGGCCGGCTCGCGCCGGCCGCACGGCGGGACATGGGCATCGAGTGGGCGATAGAGGGCTCGAACCTCCGACCCCTACCATGTCAAGGTAGTGCTCTAGCCAACTGAGCTAATCGCCCCCGGCATGACGCCACCCTAGGCGATGGGTGAGCGGTTGTCAATCGCAGAGTCGGCGCGCTCACACATAGATCATCTTGCGGGTCATGCCGCCGTCCGCCACCCAGTGGGCGCCCGTGACGAATCCGGCGGCGTCGGAGGCCAGGTACTCGACGAGCGCCGCGATGTCCTCGGGCGTCCCCACCCGCCCGGCCGGATGCTGGGCGTGATCCGCCGCCGACAGGGCCGGCGTTCGGCGCGCGCTCCGTTTTTTCCAGGACTCCGTTTCGATCCAACCGGGGCTGATGCAATTCACGCGCACCTCCGGCGCCAGGCTCATGGCCAGGGCATGGGTCAGGGCCACCAATCCGCCCTTGGAGGCCGAATAGGCCTCCGTGTGCGGCTCGGACATGAGGGCGCGCGTCGAGGCGATATTGACGATCGCGCCGTGCCGCCGCCGCAGGTGCGGGGCCGCATACCGGGCGCACAGGAAGGGGCCGGTCAGGTTGACAGCCAACACCCGGTTCCAGTCCGAGAGGGCCAGTGTTTCCGGCGGAGCGTTGACCATGGCATAGGCATTATTGACCAGGACATCGAGCCCGCCGAAGAGCCGGACGGCTTCCTGCATGAGGAGCCGCACCGACTCCTCCTCGGCCACATCCGCCGCCACGAAGCGCACGGGGCCCATGGGTGCAACGTCCGCCTGGGTCTCGCGGCCGGCTTCCTCGTCGCAATCCGCCAGCACCACGGCCAGGCCGCCCTTGAGGAAACGCCGCACCACGGCCTTGCCGATCCCCTGGGCGCCCCCCGTCACCACCGCCACGCGCCTATCCATCGCCGTTCCTCCTGCCGCCCCGCATACATCCGGCATGCAACCCGGCCCTGCAGGGCGGACCGCCCTCCAACACGGCAACACTACGGGAGCCTACATGGCACGGCCGGAGGGTGTCAATCCGCCACCCCATCAATCAGTGTCAGACCTAAACATTAAACATTGTTACACGATGCGCCCCGTTCTACCGCCTCCTTCATGTCGGGCCCCGCCGGCAGGCACCGCGCGGCTGCCGGGGCATGGCCCGTCATTTTGCGTGCCACGCTCGCCGCATTCCGGTATGGTGCAGGCGTTGGCAATCGTGACCGGACCTGATCTCGGCGGGCGCCCATGGCATCGGACATCGTCAGCCTTCAGATCAATGCCCGAACCCCGGTCCGGGTGCCCGCGGGCTCCTCGCTCCTGGCGGCGCTCCGGGCGCTGGGCGTGTTCGTACCGTCGGCCTGCGGCGGGCATGGAATCTGCGGGCTCTGCCGGGTCAAGGTCGTAGAGGGGGCCGGCGCGCCCTCGCCCCGTGAGCAGGCGCTGCTGGGCGACGCCGACCGTGCGGCCGGCCTGCGGCTGGCTTGTCAGGTCCCCGTGGAACGCGACCTGCGGATCGAGCTGCCCGAGGACTGGTTTCAGGCGCGCGAATTCAAGGCGGTTGTGCTCGGCCTGCGCGCCCTGACGCCCGATATCCGCGAAGTCCGGCTGAAGCTGGTGGAGCCGCCCGCGATCGAATTCAAAGCCGGCCAATACATCCAACTCCGCATCCCGCCCGGTGGCGACCTGCGCCGGCCTGCATACCGCGCCTATTCCATCGCGTCGCCGCCATCCCACCCCGGCGCGATCGAGCTCGAGGTCAAGCGAGTCCTGAACGGCGCGGGCAGCGCCTACGTGTTCGAGCGGTTGCAGCCGGGTGCCCGGGTGCTCTTCAACGGACCGCACGGCGATTTTGTCCTGCGGCCGGACGCCCGCGACCTGCTGTTCGTGGCGGGGGGCTCGGGCATGGCCCCCATCAAGGCCATGCTGCTGGATCTTCTCGAGCACCCGCCCAGGCGCTCCCTCCGCTACGTGTTCGGCGCGCGAACCCGGGCGGACCTGTTCCTGCTCGACGTCATGGCCATGCTCGAAGCCCGCCTGCCGGATTTCCGGTTCATTCCCACCGTGCTCCGACCGGATTCCGGCGAGGCCTGGACCGGCGCCACGGGACTGGTGACCGACACGCTGGACGCCCTGCTGGGCGAGGGCGCCGAACGCCGGACCGACGCCTACCTGTGCGGGAGTCCGGCCATGGTCGCCGCCTGCGTCAAGCATCTGCGGACGAAGTGTTTCGAGGACGACCGGATTTTTTACGATAAATTCGCCTGATCCATCCGCACGGGAGCGCCGCCCATGAACGCCGCATCCTCGCCGACTGCGCTAGAACAACGGCTCCGCGACAGCGGGTACCTGGGGACCGATTCCCGGGAGCTGGCCTCGATCCTGAAGGCGGACGCCGAGGCCGTGTCCCGCAGCGGCTGCACGCATGCCGCGGTCGCGTCGCGCCTGAAAGCCCTGCGCGACGCCGGCCTGGCCGGCCTGGGCGAGCCGGTGCGTGTGCCGCCCCATTACAGCGTACGCGCCGAGTCCGAGCGCGGCCGGCTGGCGTGTCCGTTCGGGGATGCGCCGGATATCCGCAAGACCAACGTGACCGTCGCAAACCGGGCCACCGGGGCATGCCTGGTCTTCACCGACCTGAACATTCACCTCATCGAGGCGCATGGGTTTTACGAGGGACGCGGCGCCCCATTCCGCATCGAGCCCGAGACGGCCCTGGCCGCGCTGGAGATTACAGCCGCGGCAACGGATCGGGCACGGCCGGAATAACTCCCTGCTCGACCAGCCGGGCGGCAAGGCGGGCCATGTGCCGGTTCAGGAATTCGAGCAGCGCGCCGTCCCGCCCGGGACGCCAGCCGTAGCGGCGCATCTCTCGGCGGACGGCGTCGGGCTCCCAGCCTTCCACGAGCAGCCGGTAGGCCGCCACCACGCCGCCCGTCCGCTGGGCGCCGGCAGCGCAATGGACCAGTATTGGCCAGCCTTCGCGGCGGGCTTGTGCAATCAGCGATACCGCCTCTTCGTACCGTTCGATGGCGCCGGTCCCGTCGCCGCGGAGCGGCAGGTTGTGGTACGCGATGCCCAGCGACGCGGCCTCAGCCTGTTCCCTCGCCTGGCGTTCCGTGTGAGCGCCGGGCTCCGTAAGGTCCACGAGCACCCGGATGCCATGCGCCCTGAGGACAGCCGTCATGCGCTCGCGCGGCAGGCGTCCACACCGAAACACCACGCCCGGGGCGACCTCGCCCCACCGCTTGGTCGCCCACCGGTCTTCCAGGCGAACCTCCCAGAGTGCCACGCCGCCGGCCACAAGCACGCCCGTCACCAGGCCGGCCAGGAATCGGCGCCGATATCGAGTCCACCAGATGTTCATCGGTCCTGAACCGGAACGGCCCTCCGCCGGCATGGGACGGCTGGCCCGCGCGCCGCCACATTTCCCCAGCGCCGCGGCAGGGATGCCATGCCATCCGCTTGACAGGCGCCCTATAGCCTCATATGGTTTAGCAGAACGGCGCCGGGATTCAACCTTTAACCCTACCCCTGCCCATGCCAGACACGGGCGCGATACGATCCCTGTCTCCACGCCGTGCGCTCGGACCCTGCCACGGCGGGCCTCCCCGTCGTCGCGAT
>CAZUYI010000113.1:0-5914 GCA_964624095.1 uncultured Verrucomicrobiota bacterium
CCGCTGGGCGGCCCTGTTCAACGACTGTTATGCTGATGGCGGAGGATATATCGTGCGCACGCCGCGTTTTCTCGTGCCGGCCCGCACCGCCATGCTGGAGGCGCGCGGCCGGCCCTCGATCTACCGGGTGGTGCGGGAGCGCGGCCGCCCGGCGGGCTATGCCATCGTCCGGCAGACGAGCCGCGGGTCCACGCTCGAGGAACTGGCGGTCGAGGGCGCGCGCACGGACCTGGCCGGCCGCCTCATCGCCGCCGCGCGGGCCGCCAGCGGGGGACTGACGGTCACGACCACGGGCGCCGGCCCGGTGGCGCGCGCTCTGGAGACGATGGGCCAGCCCGCGCCGGGCCGCTGGAAAAACTCGAACGCCGTGGTCGTCAAGCCGCTGGATATCCCGGCCGTCGGCCTCAAGCTCGGAGCGCTGCCGCCCTCCACCGCCCCGGCGACCCTGCGGATCTGGACGCCGGAGCGCGAGGCGGTGCTCTGGGCGCCGCCGGGTGCCGCGCGCGAGTTGACGCTGGAACTCAAGGAAGACATGCTAGCGCGGCTGCTGGTACGCCGCCTGGATCTGGGATCGGCCTTCCGCGAGGAACGCGTGACGCTTAAAGGGGCGCTGCCGGGCGATGCCGAGGCCCTGGCCGCCGCGCTGCCGTCCGCTCCGTGGATGTTCCAGCCGATCGACGGGCTGTGAGAGAGGCCGGTGCGCCCGCCGGCATGCCGCTACTCGTAGCGCAGGGCGTCAATCGGGTTGAGCCGCGCCGCCTTGACGGCCGGCCACAGTCCGAACACCGTGCCGACCAGGCAGGAAAACCCCACCGCCAGCAGAATGGACGCGGCCGTGATCAGGGTGGGCCAGCCGGCGAGCCGCGACACGAGTTCCGAGATGCCCCAGCCGAGCAGGATCCCGATCCCGCCCCCGAGCGCGCTGACGACCAGGGCTTCGGTGAGGAACTGGGCCAGGATATCCCGGCGCCGCGCGCCGACGGCCTTGCGGACGCCTATTTCGCGCGTGCGCTCGGTGACCGACACGAGCATGATGTTCATGATGCCGATGCCGCCGACCAGCAGGGAGACGGCGGCGATGGAGGCCAGCAGCCAGGCCATCGTGCGGCTCGTTTCGGTGACGGCGGCCTGCATTTCCGTCATGTCCTGGATGCGGAATGGGTCGGAGGGGCCGGCAGGCAGCCGGTGCGTCTTCAGCATGAGCTGCCGCACGGCCTCCTGGACGGCCGTCATGTCGGACCCGGCCCGGGCCTGGATGTCAATGCTGTCCACGTAGTCGCGGCCGAGCAGGCGGAACATGGCGGTGCTGAGCGGCATCAGCACCTGGTCGTCCTGGTCCATCCAGCCGGCCATGCCCTTTTCGGGCAGGATCCCGATCACCTGGAAGTTCACGCGGTTGATCTTGATGTATTCGCCGAGCGGGGAGGCGTTCCCGAACAGCTCGCGCACCAGGGTCATGCCGATCACGGCCACCCGGGCGCGCTGGGCAATATCCGACGGGGACAGGAACCGCCCGGCCACCGGCTGGGCCGACCGCATGACGGCGTAGTCCGGCTCGACGCCCTGGACGCGGGTATTCCAGTTCCTGTTGCCGTACACCGCCTGCCCGCGCCCGCTCACGACGCCGCCCGCGCGCGCCACGTCCCGGACGGACGTCCGAATGGCCTCGGCATCGCGCGGCGTGAAGCGCGCCACGGCGCCCGCCTCGTAGGAGACGCCGCCCACGCGCCGGGCGCCGGGTCGCAAGACCAGCATGTTCGAGCCCATGGATTCGAGCTGCGCGGCAATGGCCTTGCGGGCGCCCGCCCCGATGGCCAGCATGGCAATCACCGCCGTCACCCCGATCAGGATGCCCAGCATCGAGAGCAGGGTCCGCACCAGGTTGGCCCGCAGCGCGCGCCAGGCCTGCCTGAAGTCATGCGGCAGCTCGCCCAGCACCGGCCGGCTGCGCGGGGAACGGCCCGCCCGTTCCGGGGCGGGCGCGTCTGTCGCGGCCGCGGGTGCGCGGGGCCGGCCCGGAACGGGTTCGTCCGATTGGACGCGGCCGTCCCGCATGCGGATGATCCGGCGCGCCTGCGCGGCAATGTCCGCCTCGTGGGTCACCATCAGGATCGTGATGCCGCGCCGGTTCAGGCCCTCGAGGATGTCCAGGATTTCCTGCGCGCTCCGCGAATCCAGGTTCCCCGTCGGCTCGTCGGCCAGGAGGATGCGCGGGCCGCGGATCAGCGCCCGCGCGATGGCCACGCGCTGCTGCTGGCCGCCCGAGAGTTCGTTCGGCTTGTGATCGAGGCGCTCGCCCAGCCCGACGTCCGCCAGCAGCCGGCGCGCCGTGTCCGTGTCGGCCCGGCGTCGATCGGGCGAGTAGAGGAGGGGCAGGATAACGTTCTCGAGGGCGCTGGTGCGCGCCAGCAGATTGAAATGCTGGAAGATGAACCCCAGCGTGTCGTTGCGCAGCGCGGCCAGGTCGGCGTCGTCCAGGCGCGCCACCTCGCGGCCCAGCAGCCGGTAGGAGCCGGCGTCGGGCACGTCGAGCAGGCCCAGGATGTGGAGCAGCGTGGACTTTCCGGAGCCCGACGGGCCCATGATCGCCACGAACTCGCCCGGCGCGACGTCCAGCGAGACGCCTTGCAGGGCCCGCACGGCCGCGCCGTCCATGGCGTAGGTCTTGTGGATGTCCGTGAGCCGGATCATGCCGCGCTCCGCGCTAGCGCCGCCTCGCGCCGCCCGGCCGCGCGGGCATGAACGGGTTGCGCGGCGCCTCCGGGCGCGGCGCCAGCGTGTAGGCGGACTCGACCAGCACGGTGTCGCCTTCGGCCAGGCCGGTCTTGATCTCCACCCACTTGCCGTCGCTCAGCCCGAGCGTGACGGGCGTCTCGCGCGGGGACTCCTGCGGCGTACGGCCGGGTTGCCGCGCAACCGACCGGTCCCCGCGTGTCCGGACGGCTTCCACGGGCAGCAGCAGGACATCGTTGGTGAGTGCCGTCAGGATCCGCAGGTTGGCCGTCATCCCGCTGCGCATGAAGGGCGGCACGCGCTCGGGCAGCACCTCGGCCATGTAGGTGGTGACGTTGTTGACCGTCTGGGCCTCGAACGCGATATGGTCCACGCGCCCCGACACGGCGCGCTCCGGATACGCATCGAGCGTGATGGCGGCCGGCTGGCCGATCCGGATCTGGCCGATGTCCGTCTCGTCCACCTGGGCTTCCACGATGAGGCGGTCGGACAGCACGTACAGGACGTCGGAGGCCGTAATGGCCTGGCCCGGCTCGATGGACCGGGCGATGATCGTGCCGTCGAGCGGGGCGACCAGCGGCGCGGGCCGGTACAGCTGTTCCCAGTAGGCCAGCTCGTTGGTCCCGCGCGCCCGCGCGGCGTCGAGCAGGGCCGCCCGCTCCGCGGAGCTGATCCAGGCCAGGATCTGGCCCCGTTGCACGGCATCGCCTTCCCGAACCAGGGTTTCCTCGACGCGTCCGGCGATGGGGGACTTGATTTCCAGCCGGTTCTGAGGTTTCACCGTGCCGGTGGTCATCACCAGGGTCTGCAGGCGTCCCCGTTCGACGCGGACGGTCTGGTACGCCGCCTCGCCGGCCGGCCGCGCGCGGCGCGCGGCATACAGGCCGGCCGCCGCAACGGCCGCCAGCACCAGGATACCCCCAACGAGAGTGCGTTTCATAGCCTGCCTTGTATGTCGGGCGGTTGAGGGATGCGCGGACCCGGCTTGCTCAGGGAGCCAACCCCGTGCCCAGCGCCTTGTCCCAGGCGGCACGCGCCAGCACGGCGTCCCGCCGGCTGCTCAACACGGCTTTCTGCTTGTCTATCAGGTCGTTTTCGATCAAGTCCCAATCCTCGAACGAGAGCAGCCCGTTCCGGTACTGGGCGCGTGCGATATCGGCGCGCACTTCGGCCGCGGCCAGGAACTCGGCCTGCACCGTGACGCGCTCGACGGCATCCTGCCAGGCGATGAAGCGCGTCTCCAGTGCGGAGGCCGTCTGGTTCACGGTGTCGGTGAGGCTGGCGTCTGCCGCCCGCTGTGCGGCCTGGGCCCCGCGCACGGCCTCGCGGTCCCGCCCGCCGCTGAACAGGGGATAGCTGATCACTGTGTTGATGGACCAGTGATCCTTGTCGGGCAGGAAGTCCTCGTCCGAGCGGCCGACCGTGGCGCCGGCCGACCAGCTTGGATAGAAACTGCTTTTGGCGCTGCGGATGCCTTCCCGGGCTACCCGGGTCTGCGCCTCGGCCTGGCGCACGTCCGGAGTGTGCAGGGCGAGGGCGTCAAAATCCGGCTGACCGGGCAGCGCCGCGACGTCCCACGCGCCGGTCACGCTCAGCGTGTCCGCCGCGCGGCGGCCCAGCACGGCGGCCAGTTGTCGCTGGCCCGCCGCCACGCTGCGGCGCGCCTGGGCAAGGTCGAATTCCGCCTGCCGCAGAAAGGCCCGGCTCCGCAGCGACGACCCCTTGTTTTCCCGGCCGGCTTCGAAGCGCAGTTCGACCAGGCTCACGTTCTCCCGGCGCCGCGCCCGGATGAGGTCGGCCAGGGCCACGTGCTCCTGGGCGTAGAGAAGCTGCGCGAAGGCCTGGCGCAGGGCGGCGCCCAGCGCGGCGTCCACGGCCTGCGCATTGGCCTCCGTGACGGCCAGAAGGGCCTCGCTGCGCCGCCGCGCGGCCAGGTGGCCGAACCCGGCAAACAGGGACTGCTCGGCGGACAGCGTAGCCCGGTAGCTGGTCGAGTCGGAATCGCCGGCGTCCTGCTCGGCGTGTGACCTGCCGGCCGAGCCGCTGGCCGTCACCTGCGGCAGGAAGGGCGCCAGGGCCGCCCGGACCTCGGCGCGCGCCTGCTCGACGGTCGCCCGCGCCGACTCGAGCGTCGGGTTCGAGGCCGCGGCTTCCCGGACGCAGTCTTCCCAGGAGAGCGGCGCGGCGCGCAGCGCGCCGCCCCATGCCGCCACCGCGGCCAGCGCCGCCGCCGCGCGCAGGCCGCGCGCGCATCCCGCACGCGGCCCGTGAGAAACCCGGTGTCCAGCCGGCCTGGCGATTCGGACAACACTCATGATCATACCGTGCGCCCGAACCGCAAAAAGGTTACAGGCAGGTGGCGGGTCAGTCGTCCGCGGGCTCCGCCTTTTGGAACCCGGGCGCCACCGTCACGCCTTCGAGCGGGGCGTCCCCGCTTTCTTCGAAGACGCAGTCGCCCGCCGCCGAGACCGTGACGTTGAACACCGTGCTGTAGGCGCCCGTGCGGCCCAGGTACCGCTGGATGGCGGCCACCCGGTAGCCGTATTGGAGGATTTCCACCGTGGCCGTCGTGCCGCCGCGGTCGTGGTCGTAGTAATAATGCACGGCCACCCTGTAGGTCCCGGGCGCCGTCAGCTTGTCCACGGTGATGTTCTCCTCGGTGCACGACGTGATGCAGTCCCGGTCGAGCGTGGGATTGTCGCTCGGGTCGCCCGCCACGCCCCAGTCGGGGCTCCGGTTGCGGAACGAGCAGGTCGCGCCGTTGGGCGGGATGAAGTGCAGGTCCACGTCCGCCCCGAACGTGGTCCAGGTGAGCCGGAGGTGGTAGGCCCGCAGCCGGAACCCGCGCGGATTGCTGACGAAGGGAATCTGCCCGGCTCCCGGCAGGCTGAACACGGTCGTATTGCGGGCCGCCACGGCCCACTGGAAACGGCCCGTCCGGTCCGCCTGCACCGTGATGCCCGCCCACTCGGCGTCCGTAAAGGTGTACTCGGTGGCGCGGATGTTCGCCTTGATTCCCACGATGGTCTTGAAATCGTTCTTGGCCACGATCAGCGCAAACAGGTTGTGGGGGTACCCCGCGGTCGGATCCCCATTGGCGATCCACTTGAACGTCGGCGAGACCACGCTCGACACCACCGCCCCCTCCTTGGGCGCGGAGACCTCCGGGCTGATGTTGTTC
>CAZUYI010000113.1:5924-7923 GCA_964624095.1 uncultured Verrucomicrobiota bacterium
TGAAACTTGGCCACGTTGTCGTTCGGGCCCTGGTTGATGATGTTCCAGACCGTTTTCGGCGTGCTGTTCACGATGTCCACGGACGTGCCGTCCGACGACTTGTCCCGGTTGGCGTCGCACAAATCATAGAGCATGGCCTCGACCGAGTTTTCGCTGGCGTAGCCCTGGCCCTCGCCGTACAGGCTGCCGTTGCCGATGGACTCGAGGTCGTCGGTGATCGTGGAGTCCTCGGTGTCTTGCCAGAACCGGTCGCGGGTCAGCGGAATCCCCGGCAACGGCAGCGTGGTCTGCGAAGGTTCTATCTGCGCCATGATGGCGAACCACGTGGCCAATCCTTCCGACCAGGCCAGGCGCACGCCCTTGTTCTTGCCATGCCGCGGAATGCACGAGCCGCCGGAATGCCGGCCGCCCATCGAGGTGTCAATCAGCGCGCTCGACCCCCGGTCGGCCAGGTAGTGGCCGTACTCGTGAAACAGAACGTCCCAGTCCAGGGCGTCCTGGCGCAGGATGTTGAGCGAGACTGGGCTGTCGTCATAAAACGAGACGGTGCCCGCCACCGGGTACAGGACGGGGATTTTTCCCATCAGCCGGTTGCCCCGCAAGGCGTACGCCTCGGCCGCTGCCTGGAGTATGGCGTCGAGCACCGAAAAGGCCCGCGCCCCCACGTGGTCGGTGGCGCTCCCGCGAACGGGGCGGCCGGTCGTCAGGGACACGTTCAGGCTGCCGCCGCTGAAATTCGTGTAGATCGGCGACTGCATGACATAGAAGCTGGTCAGGGTTGGTCCGACGCCGACGACGGCGTTGTTTCGAATGGCGGCGAAGACCTTGACGCGGATGTCCGGCCCGTTGGCTGCATCGCCGCCGCGCGCGCGGATAGTGTACGTCCCGTCCTTGGCGGTGGAGCCCTGCCCCATGAGCTGTTCCACGCCGCCGGAGTCTATGTCAAACACCTTGACAACGGCCAGGCGGATGGGATGCACTCCGCCGGCGGTGTCCTTGTAGCGCATGGTGCCGCGCACCGTGACGCTGACCGTGGCTTCGGGTTCGCCCCCCGGCGTCAGGGACGATGCAGGCGGCGCCGGTGGGGTATCGGGCCCGAGCAGCTCCGGAAGCATGTCCGGCTTTGCCGGCAGGGGGGGTGTCGGAATGACAATCCCGTCGGAGCACGACATCCGTTCCAGGGCGGCGCCTGTTCCCGCGCGCTCGAGGTCCATAACTTCGAACGGCGCCATCGAAGCCGCGGCCTCGCCGGGCTCCGCGATCACGTTCAGAAAGATGCGGGCCGATTCGAATTCCGATTCGCCCGGATCGAACGTCGCGTCCACAGCCACCGAGTAGCGGCCCGGCTTCCGCAGCATGACCTGGAGGGTCCACGTGCGCGGAGACTCCGGGGCGAGGGCGCCGCGCCATTCCAGGCGGCCGCTGGCGAGCGCGATCTCCGGCGGGAGGGTGACGCGGACCCGCAGGTTGGTGTACGCCCGGGTCGTCTCCAGGGTGATCCGCAGGGGTTCCGCCCGGTTCAGCGCCGGCCGCGCATGCTCAAACGCCGCCGTCATGGTCAACGGCGGCGTTTTCTTGATCGCCTCGGCCGGCGTCGGCGCCAGCGCCAGAAGACCAGTCAGCCCGATCGCCCATGCCGCCGCCCGCCCGAGTTCCAATGTGTGCCCGCCCCGCCCGGCTTTCATGGCTCGCCCCCCCGTGAATGGTTGGACCCTGCCCCCATTGACGCCACGCCTTGGACCGTCTGACAACCGTGACAACGGCGATCTATTCTTGTGAAAGGAAGGCTATGTCATTGAGGCCCAAAATGCAACAAAAAACAGCGTTCAGCGGGCCGTCAGGGCGGCTCGGGCGCCTCGCGCAGCGTCAGGTCATCCATGAGAATCCCCGCCGCCGCGGCGGCGTCCCGCGATTGGATCAAAACCCGGACAAACGCCGTGCCCGGCCACCAGTCCTGCGGCGCCACCATGCCGCGGATCTCCGTCCAGCCGTTCGAGAG
>CAZUYI010000114.1:0-7894 GCA_964624095.1 uncultured Verrucomicrobiota bacterium
ACGGCCGGGCGCGAGGCGCGCCCGCGGTCCACGTCCTCGATCTTGGGCTGCTCGACCTGGCTCGACAGGTGCTCGTGGACGTACCGGCTGAGCGCCGCGAGCAGCTCGTCGGGATAGCCGTCCCGCTCGAGCTCGGCCAGCATCTGGAGGGCCAGGTAGGGCTTGCCCTGCAAGGCGGCGATTTCGGCCCGCATCCGGCGCGCCATGAACACCGGGTGCTGCTCGTAGGCGTGGCACACCACCTGCCGGCCGCTGTGCTGCTTGCTCGGCTCGTGGCGTTGGTAGAGCATGGGGTTGTCGCCCTTCACGGCGTAGCCGTGCGAGGTCTGGATGAAGCCCAGGCGGTAGGTCAGGTGCGCCTCGTTGAGGATGGTGTGGACTGGGTTGGGCAGCTCCCGGAGGTTGCAGCGGTCTTCCTGCCCGAGGTCGCCGTAGGGCACGGCCACGAACGTCGGCTCCGGCTCGGGCAGGTCCAGCTCCCGGGCCATGATCGCATGGCTCTCGCGGAACTCCCGGTGCAGCCGCGCGAAGTAAGCCCGCAAGGTCTCCGGCCGGTTGCGCGCCGGATTCCATAGCCGGTTGGGCAGGGGATAGGCCAGCTCGCCGTCCTCGGAAATGGGCTGCATGGTATGGGCGTCCATGAGGTGGCTGCCGAATATCCAGTGGCCGGTATCCTGGTAGCGGCGCATCTCCTCCCAGGAGGCGTGTCCGAGATTCGCGTTCAGGATGGCCGAGACGGGTACGTGCATGGATAGCGGGATGCCCAGCTCCTCGGCGATTGGAAGCCCGAGCTGCAGCGAGGACCGCAGTGCGTCGTCAAAGGTCACGCAGGCGACCTTGGCCGGCGTGTAGTCCCGGAGACTGGGCGCTTCCTCGGCGCGGACGCCCGACCAGGCGTACGTCAGCGACCGGATCATCCGATTGACCCAGGGGCGCGCCGGAGGCAGCGGCGTCCCCGGAAGCGAGTCGAACAGTGCCGGAATGCGGTCGGCCGACACGAAGCGGAATCCCGCACGCTTGAGCGCCCCCAACTGTTCGCGGAAGCGCCGAGCCGACATCAGCGGCAGCCACTCGTTGGGCGACAGGCCGTGGTACAGCAACACGAACACCGCGCCCCGGGCGCCTTCCGCCTCGAGCCGGTCCAGCGACTGGAGGGCGTCAAAGTAACGGCCGCGCGCAAGCGCCAGCCGGGCGGTCAAGAGATACCGGTACGGGTCGCGGGGATTAAAGGCCGATGTGAGATCTTTGAAATACTGTTCGGCCTCGTCCAGTTGATTGCGCGCCAGCAGGATTTCAAGCAACGTCTGCTTGGCCCGCAGGTTGTGCGGATTCAACTCCTTCAGGACGTGCTTGCACACGCGCTCGGCGTCCTCGAATTGGCGGTCGAGCGTCAGCATTTCGGCCAGGGTCAGGCGCGTGTCCACGCCGTGCGGATCCAGGTCCACCGCCTCGCGGAACAGGTCAATGGCCTGGGCGAGCGGCCATTGCTTGGGGTCCTGATTGTGCAGGGTGTGCAGGTGCCGGCCCAGCCGCTGCAGGATCGCGCGCTTCACGGCCGGGTCGACTGCCTGGTCCGCCAAACTCCGCAGGTCGCGGACCATGGCCTCTCCCTTGCGGCGGTGCTCGGCCAGGTCGGCCAGCAGGTAGAGCGCGTCCTTGTTGCCCTCGTCCAGGGCCAGCGCCTGGCGCGCTCGCTCGTCGGCCAGTTCCAGGTCGCCAACGTTCAGGAGCGTGCGCGCCTCGGCCAGCAGGTATTCCAGTGTGTCCGGCGCTTCGCGCCGGATGATGGCCCAGTTCGTCAGCGATTCTTCGAACTGCTGCGTGTGGAATTGGGCCCGCGCCAGTTCCAGCCGGACGTCCATGCGGTTGGGGTCCTCTATCAGCAGGCGCTGAAGGATCTGCTCGGCCTTGTCCAAGTGGCCGAGCCAGAGCAGGGTTTGCGCGTAGGCGAATGTGATGTCGTACTGGGCGGGAGTGAGCTCCAGGCTGTGCCGGTACAACTCGGAGGCTTCCTTCAGCCGGTTCTCGATGACGGCCAGCTGCGCCAGGCAGTTGAAGGCCATGGGCTGGTCCGGCGCCAGCGTCGCGAGCCGCTCCCAGAGCTGGCGCGCCTTTCCCGCCTGGCCGGTGTGATAATAGGACCAGCCCAGCGTCTGCCAGGCCACGAGCAGGGTGGGATCCTCCCGGATGACCCATTCCAGCTTGGGAATGGAAGCCTCGTACCGCTCGTCCTGAACGTCCAGGAAGGCCTCGTACATGACCGCCTGGGCGGCTGTGGTACCCTCCACGTCGGCGGTCGGACCGGGCGCGATGACCGGCAGGTTGGTCGCGGGCGGGGCCGGCGGAGCGATGGGCGGGGTCACAAGCGCGCCCGGCGGCGCCGGCGTCAGGTCCAGTTGGATGGCGGGGGGCGGGGCGTCCGGCTCGGCGCCTGGCGCGGCGTCGGCGCCGGCCGCCAGGGGGAAGGCGGCGGCCGCGATTCTCAGCCAGCCGGCCGCCGTTCGCATGTGCGCTGTCGAGGCCATGGAGTCGTCGCCTGGCGCGGATCCTCCTCCGCCGTGCCGCCTCCCGGCCTGGGCCGTGTCCGGGTCGAATTACGGCGCGGCTGGTTTCGCCGGACCGGTTTCTGCCGGCCGGCCCTCTATCAGAGGGCCCAGGTCACGGGCCAGCAGATCGGCGCCCGGCCGGCTCAGGTGGATGCCGTCCGATGCCCGGACGTGAATTGGCATGCCGTTGGGACCCAGGATGTACATCGTGAACGTGCCCGGCTCGCGGCTCAGCCGGCTCTGGGTCTCGAAGAATGTGGCGCGCGGCTCGTTCAGCAGGAGCCCGCGCACCATGTGGTTGACGCGCTCGGCGTGCGCCTGGAGCGCGGGATCCCGCATGTCGGGCAGGCCCACCCAGATCACGCGCTGAACGCCGCTCGCCCACAGAATGTCCAGCACGGTCTGGATGCGCCGCGTGTATTCGGCCGTCCAGTCGGGGCTGCCTTCCGGAATCCCCGGCCGCGGGCCGACCTTCATGGGCTGGTTGTCGTTGGAGCCCAGCAGGATCACGGCCACCGCGGGTTTGACGCGCTCGGCCAGCGACTTGATTTTCGCGTGCCAGTCGAGCAGGTCCAGGCGCGCCAGGCCCGACCCGATGGACGCGAAGCTGGTCACGTTGGTAAGGCCCCGCTTGGCGAGGTCGCGCTCGATCGTTACCGAGAGCAGTTTCATGATCGAGTCGCCGACAATCAGGACAGGCTCCGCCCCGGCAGGCGGCGGGTTGGTCTGTGCGCCGGCCGCCGGCGCCAACCGCGACGCCGCCAGGCCGAACGCCAGCAGGATGCTACAAGCCAATGGTTTCATGTTGCAGTCGGGCTCCCAGGGTTTGTTCCAGCCACTGACGCGGGCGGTCCAGGCGCAGGGTTCGGCTCAAGGCAGCTGCGGGCCGGATGAGGGCGAGCCCGGCGTCGCGCAGCCGGCCGTATCGCTCCAGCTTGATGCCGCGCTCCAGCGCGTCGGCGTTCAGGAGCAGCGTGGCCAGGTAACACGCGAGAAAGGCGGCATACGCCGCTCTCAGCCGCAGCGGCGCGCCCGGCTCGCCCAATCCCTCCCGTGGGAACTCGTTGCTCATGGCCTAAAACTGGAAATAGATGAAGGGCGCCACGCCGCGCGGGCCCAGGGCCAGGATGCCGGTCAATACGGCCGCCGCCGCCAGACCCTGCCACACGGGGTGCAGCCGCCCGAAGGCCGACCAGAGCGGCCGCAGGCGCCAGCCGTCCAGGTACTGGGTTAAAAATCCTACGGCAATCACGGCCAGAATGATAGGCGGCGCCTCCGGCTTTGTCCAGACGCGAAACTGGCCCAGCAGCGTACAGGCGTCCTGGAAGGTCTGGGCCCGGAAGAAAAACCATGTCAGGCAGATGAAATGAAACAGCCACAGCCCCAGTGCCACCCGCCGCAGCCGGTTCAGCCAGGGCCAGGTATAGAGCGGGTGGCGCGGGGATAGCAGCTTGCCGAACCCGATTTCGAGCAACCGCTCGAGGCTGCGGTACGCGCCGTGCAGCACACCCCAGAACAGGAAGGTCCAGTTTGCGCCATGCCACAGGCCGCCCAGCAGGAAGGTCAGGAACAGGTTGCGGTACGTCATGCGTTCCCCGCCGCGCGACCCGCCCAGGGGGATATAGAGGTAGTCGCGCAGCCAGGTCGAGAGCGAGATGTGCCAGCGCTGCCAGAACTCGCGCAGCGAGGTCGCGAAGTAGGGCGCATTGAAATTGAGCGGCAACTCGATGCCCAGGAGCAGGCCGACGCCGATGGCGATGTCGGAATAGGCCGAAAAGTCGCAGTAGATCTGGAAGGAATACCCGTAGATTGCCAGCAGGACGTCGAGCGCCCCGAAGGCCGATGGCTGCGCGAACACGGGGTCCACGATCACCGACGCGAGCGTGTTGGCGATGACCGTCTTCTTGAACAGCCCGCCCAGGATCAGGCACACGGCGCGGTTGCTGTCCAGCGGGCCCCGGGCGGCGAAGTGGGCCACCTGCGGCAGCAGTTGGCGGGCCCGCACGATGGGCCCGGCCACGAGCTGCGGGAAGAACGCGATGAACACCGCGCAGTCCAGCAGGCTGTTCGTGGCCTGCATGTCGCGGCGATACACGTCGATCACGTAGCTCATGAGCTGGAAGGTATAAAACGAAATGCCGATCGGCAGCACGATGTCCAGCAGCGGCAGCGAGCAGGGAAGGCCGAGCCGCCCGCACAGCCGGTACATCGAAAGCGTGAAAAACCCGTAGTACTTGAAAAACCCGAGCAGACCCAGGTCGAAGACGATCGCCGCCAGGAGCCAGCCGACGCGCCCCGCCTTGCGGCGGCTGCGCGCGATCCCGAGCGCCGTCCCGTAGTTCACCAGGGTGTACCCGATCAGCAACCCCAGGAACCGCCAGTCCCACCAGCCGTAAAACACGTAGCTGGCCGCGAGCATGAACCACTTCCACAGCAGCGGCCGGCGGGACAGGGGCCAGTTCAGCAGGAAGACGACCAGGAAAAAAAGGGCGAAGGTCAGCGTTGGGAATAGCATGAAACCGCCCCTGCGCTCTTCCTGCCGGTACGCTCCAGCCTGCCGCCCGAACGGAAGCGGGGTGCCCCCGGGTTCGTTGCCGCGTATTCCTACACTGGCGCAGAACCGCATTCAAGCAAAAACCGAGCGGGGTCCCCGGCGCTTAGAGCTTTTCGGCGGCCAGGGCCGCCAGGGCGCTGCGCTCGCTCTGCACGAGCGTGATGTGCCCGTGCAGCGGCGAGGTCTTCAGCCGTTCCACGGTGTACGACAGCCCGTTGCTGTTCGAGTCCAGGTAGGGATTGTCAATCTGCGAGGGGTCCCCGGTCAGCACGATCTTCGTGCCGTCGCCCGCGCGGCTGATGATGGTCTTCACCTCGTGCGGCGTCAGGTTCTGGGCTTCGTCAATGATCACGAACTGGCGCGGAATCGAGCGGCCGCGGATGTAGGTCAGCGCCTCGAGTTCGACCAGGTGCTCGCGCTGGAGCCGCTCGATCTTCTCGCGCACCGATTGCTTCGGGCCGCCTCCGTCCCGCATGAGGTAGGCCAGGTTGTCGAAAATCGGCTGCATCCAGCTCAGCAGCTTGCTCTCCTTGTCGCCCGGCAAAAAGCCGATGTCCTTGCCCAGGGGCATGATGGGCCGGCTCACGAGCATCTTGTCGTACCGCTTGGCCTTGGCCACCCGGTCCAGGCCGACGGCCAGCGCCAGCAGGGTCTTGCCCGTGCCGGCCTGGCCCACCAGCGTCACCAACGGCACCGATTCGTCGGACAGCAGCTCGAGCGCCATCCGCTGCTCGGGGCTGCGCGGCGTTATGTTCCAGGCGCCGTCGGCGTGCTCCGAAAGCGGGCCCGGGAGGCGATCCGGCCGCGCCCGCGCCACGACGGCCCGCCCGCTGGCGGAGTCGGTCAGCAGTACGAACTCGTTGGGCGCCAGGTCCGGCGGCGGGTCCGCCAAACGGCCGGTGCGCTCGAAGTCGGCCGCCTGCGCCGCCGAGATCGCGAGGCGGCGGTACCCGGTGAACAGGTCCTCGAAGTTCACCTTCTGCTTCTCGAAATCCATGGTCTCAAGGCCCAGGGCGTCCGACTTGATCCGGGCATTGATGTCCTTGGATACGAAAATCACCCGCTCGCCCGCCTGGCGCAGGGAATGGGCCACGCGGAGGATCTTGTTGTCGGTGATGCCGGAGGCCAGTCCGGTGGTATCCGGGCGCGGGCCGTCCAGGATGATCTTCAGGCGCCCGCCGTTGGCCAGCGGGACCCCTTCGCCCAGGCGGCCCTTCCGGCGCAGGCGGTCGAGGCTCCGGATGACCTGCCGGGCCGCCCGCCCCAGTTCGTCGTTGTTGCCCTTGAACTTGTCCAGTTCCTCGATCACGGCCATGGGCAGCACGACGGTGTTGTCGGCAAACGACTCGATGCAGGCGGCGTTGTGAAGCAGCACGTTGGTGTCCAGCACGAAGGTTTTCTTCATGTGTGCCTCTCCCTAACGAAACGGCGTCCCGGGGACCCGGCCCCGGAACGCCGTCCGACACTGCGTGCTATGGTGCGCGTGGCTTAACGAAAATCGCGCTTGCCGCCCCGGTCGCCCATGCCGAACCCGCCGCCTCGCGGCCGGTCTTCACGCGGCTTGGCTTCGTTGACCGTCAGCGTGCGGCCCTGGTATTCCTTGCCATTGTACTCGGCGATTGCCTTGTTGGCCTCGTCCTGGGAGCCCATTTCCACGAACGCGAACCCGCGGGACTTGTTCGTGTACTTGTCCATGATCACGTTGCAGCTCATGACCGAGCCCACTTTGGCAAACAGGTCCTTCAGATCCCCTTCGGTGGTCGTGAAAGACAGGTTGCCGACATACAGCTTCGTCGCCATACTACCTCCACATGCGGCGGCCCGAGCTTCAGCGACTGTTCCCGATTCATTCGGGTTTAGGATCGTCACCGAACAACTCGATCGACTGACAATCTCCCATCTCACTGACACTTAATGGGCTCGTTCCGCACGCAAACGAAGGCACCCTAACAGGTTGCCGGCGAGGCGCAAGAAAAAAATGCAACTATTTTTAGCCCCCCCCCACGGGGGGGAGGTGGCCGTTTCGTGCTTTGCTTCCGCCCGCAAGATGGTAGGCTGTCGGGCACACGGGAGGAGCGCATGACGGTGCCGCACGGATTCGATCGGAACGACCTCGTCTTTCGTCCGCTGGCCGAGCGGGTCAACAAGCACGCCATCGAGCAGGATGCCGTGCGGCCGGGTATGCGGCCGCGGGCCCTCTCCGCGGCCGGCCGCGCCGCGGCGGCCGAGACGGCCGGGCGTCTGCGTGCGGCGCGCCGGCTCGGCCGGTCCCGCATCCTGGTCTTCGGCGCCCACACGATCAAGAACGGGCTGGCTCCGGTCCTCATCCGGCTCATGGAGCAGGGCTGGCTGACGCACTTGGCCACGAACGGGGCGGGCATCATTCACGACTGGGAATTTGCCTGGCAGGGCCGCACCGGCGAGGACGTGCGCCGGTACGTCGCCGACGGTCAATTCGGGCTTTGGCACGAAACGGGATATTACCTGAACCTGGCCCTGCGCGTGGGCGCCTTCGAGGGAAAGGGCTATGGCGCGGCCGTGGGATCCATGATTCAGGCCGAGCGCCTAGATATCCCAGCCGCCGACGCCCTCCGGCGCATCGCGGCCGAGTCGCTCGATGCCGATCCCGAGCGGGCCGCCGCGGCGGCCGACCTCCTGGCCGCCGTGCGGCGGTTCGATCTGCCGCCCGGCCCGCTCCACGTGCCGCATCCCTTCAAGGCCTACAGTGCGCAGGCGGCGGCCGTGCGCCTGGGGATCCCGTTCACCGGGCACCCGATGTTCGGGCACGACATCA
>CAZUYI010000115.1:0-7707 GCA_964624095.1 uncultured Verrucomicrobiota bacterium
AGTCTACCGCATCGGCGGCATCCAGGCCATCGGCGCCATGGCCTACGGCACGGAAACGATCCGGGCCGTTGACAAGATTGCCGGCCCGGGCGGCCCCTACGTAACGGCGGCGAAACGCGCCGTGTACGGCCGCGTGGCGCTCGACTTGGTGGCGGGTCCGAGCGAGATCGCGATCCTCGCCGACGACAGCGCCGCGCCGGCCGTCGTGGCTGCCGACCTGCTGTCGCAAATCGAGCACGGCACCGGGCACGAGAAGGCGCTGCTGGTCACGCCGGACCCGCGCCTGGCGACGGCCGTGGCGGCGGAGCTGGCGCTGCAGGCAGACGCCCTGACCCGGCGCGAATCGGTGCGCGCCGCCCTGCCGCGCAGCGCGCTGATCGTCCGGGCGTCCACCCTGGACGCGGGCATCGAGTTGTGCAATCGCTTTGCCCCCGAGCACCTCGAGATCATGGTCCGCGAGCCCCGGCGCTGGCTCAAGAAGGTCCGGCATGCCGGCGCCGTCTTCGTGGGCGCCTGGACCCCGGAATCCGCCGGCGATTTCGTCGCCGGGCCCAGCCACGTGCTGCCCACCGGCGGAACGGCCCGTATGTTTTCCGGGCTGACTGCCGACGATTTCCGCACCCGCACCAGCGTCGTCGCCTTCACGCGGGCCGATTTGCAGCACGCCCTGCACGTCATCGAGGCCTTCGGCCGGGTGGAAGGGCTCGACGGGCACGCCCGCTCCGCGCGCATCCGGTTCGAGGGGGCCTGACCGGCCGGGCGGCGCGCCCCGGAGAGCCACGCCATGTCCAGATGGATCAATCCGACCGTTGACGCGATGCAGGGCTACGTGCCGGGCGAGCAACCCGCCGATCCGTCGGTCATCAAGCTCAACACCAACGAGTGCCCCTACCCGCCCTCGCCCGCGGTGGCGGACGCCCTGCGCGCGCTGGACCCCGCCACGCTGCGGAAATATCCGGATCCCCGCTGCGAGTCCCTGCGCGACGCGCTGGCCGCCCTGCACCGCGCGGAGCCCGGCCAGGTGTTTGTGGGCAACGGGTCCGACGAACTGCTGGCCCTGTGCACCCGCGCCTTTGTGCGCGACGGCGGGGCAATCGGCTACGTGGACCCGTCCTACTCGCTGTATCCCATCCTGGCGCGCATCCGGGCCGCGTCGGTCCGGCCCGTGCCCATGCACTCGTCCGGCGCCTGGCCGTTGCCGGACGGGTACCGGGCCGACCTCTTCTTCCTGACCACCCCCAATGCGCCGACCGGCCGGCTGGTGCCCCGCCCGGCCATCGAGGCGTTGTGCGACCGGCTCGACGGCGTGGTCGTGCTGGACGAGGCCTACGTGGACTTCGCCCGCGAACACAACCTGGACCTGGCCCTCCGCCGCCCGACCGTGCTGGCCGCCCGCACGCTGTCAAAGTCCTACGGGCTGGCCGGCCTGCGGCTCGGCTATGCCGTGGGCCCGGCCCCGCTCATCGAGGCGCTCTTCAAGATCAAGGACTCCTACAACGTGAGCCGGCTGACCCAGGCCGCGGCCCTGGCGGCGCTGAAGGACCAGGCCTACATGCGAACCCTGGTCGCCCGCATCCGCGCCACGCGCGAGGCCACCGCCTCGGCGCTGGCAAGCCTGGGATTCGAAGTGACGCCGTCGGACGCCAATTTCCTGTGGGTCAAGCCGCCGCGCACGGAGGCGGGCGCCCTGCAGGCCGCCCTGCGGGGGCGCGGCATCCTGGTGCGCCATTTCCCGGGCCCGCGCACGGGCGCGTACCTGCGGATCAGCATCGGCACGGACGCCCAGATGGAAACGCTGCTGGGCGCCTTGCGGGATTGGGCCACGTAACGCGCCGGCAACTTTGCGCTTTCCCCGGGCGGCGCGCCTGTTATGATGGCGGCCTTATGAAACCGAGAACCGCCCGAGTCCGGCGCGAAACGCGCGAAACCCGGATAGACCTGGCGCTGAACCTGGACGGACGGGGCCGCGCCGCGGTCGAGACCGGGCTTCCCTTCCTGAACCACATGCTCGAGTTGCTGAGCCGCCACTCGCTGATCGACCTGCGGATCGCCGCGCGGGGCGACCTGGAGGTGGACGCGCACCACACGGTGGAGGACCTCGGGCTCTGCCTCGGTGAAGCGCTCGACCAGGCGCTCGGCGACCGGCGCGGCATCCGGCGCTATGGCTGGGCCTGCGTGCCGATGGACGACGCCCTGAGCCGCGCGGCGGTGGACCTGGGCGGGCGCCCCTACCTCGTCTACCGGAAAGCCAACCGGCGCCGTACCATCGAGCGGTTCGATCTCGGGCTGATCCCGGAACTGTTACGCGCCTTCTGCGACAAGGGCCGCCTGAACCTGCACGTGGCGCAGGAGTACGGACGCGACCCGCACCACGCCTGCGAATCGTTGTTCAAGGCCATGGCGCGCGCGCTGCGCGAGGCCGTGGCGCGGGATCCGCGCGAGGCGGGCATCCCATCGAGCAAGGGCCTCTTGTAGTGGCCTGCCCCCCTCCGGCCGCGCGGACGACATGACCATGGCCCGCCTAACCGTCATACCCGCCATTGACCTGAAGGGCGGCCGCTGCGTGCGGCTGCGCCAGGGCCGCGCCGAAGACGAGACCGTCTATTCCGGCGATCCCGTCGAGGTCGCCCGGGCCTGGGAACGCGACGGCGCCGCCTGGCTGCACGTCGTGGACCTGGACGGCGCCTTTCACGGCCGGCCGGCCCACCTGGACCTCATCGGCCGCATGGCGGCAGCCGTGCGCATTCCGCTCCAGGCCGGCGGCGGCCTGAGGACCGACGCCGACCTCGAGGCGCTGCTCGCGCTCGGCGTGCGCCGCGCCGTGCTGGGTACGCGCGCCTGGAGCGAGCCGGACCGACTTGCATCGGCCTTCGCGCGCTTCGGCGACCGCCTCGCCGTTGGGCTCGATGCGCGCGGCGGGCGGATCGCTGTCCGCGGCTGGACGGAGACCACCGGCACGGACGCGCTCGACCTGGCCGCGCGCCTGGAATCGCTCGGAGCGCGCACGCTGATTTACACCGACGTGGCCCAGGACGGCATGCTGAGCGGCCCGAACCTCCCGGCCGTGGCGGCCCTCTGCCGGACGGTCGCGTGCCGGGTCATTGCCTCCGGGGGCGTGGCCTCGCCGGCGCACGTGTCCGCGCTGGCCGCGCTGGATGCGCCCTGCCTGTCCGGCGTGATCGTGGGCAAGGCCCTCTACGACCGGGCCGTCACGCTCGGCGACCTGCAACAGGCGTCCGGGGAGCGCGCGCCATGCCCATGAAGATCCGGCTCACAACCCTGCCCGGCGGCGTGCGCGTGGCGACCTCCGCCATGGACTCCGTGCAGAGCATCGCACTGGGCATCTGGGTCGGGGTCGGCGGCCGGTACGAGCGCGCCGCGATGTCGGGCGCGAGCCACTTCATCGAGCACCTGCTGTTCAAGGGCACGACGCGCCGCTCGGCGCGCGACATCTCGCGGGCCATCGAGGGACGAGGCGGCTACTTGAACGCGTTCACGGCGGAGGATGTGACCTGTTTCTTTGCGCGCACCTCGTCCGATCACGCCTGGAGCGCCCTGGACGTGCTGAGCGACATGTACCGCCACCCGCGGTTCGATCCGGCGGATATCGAAAAGGAGCGCGGCGTCATCATCGAGGAAATCATGATGTACCGCGACCAGCCCGAGCAGGTGGTCCAGGAACTGCTCGGCGCCCTGCTCTGGAAAGACCACGAGCTGGGCCGGCCGCTGATCGGGTCCCCGGAGACCCTGCGCGGCCTGACGCGCGGCCGGATCCTGGCCTTCAAGGCGGCTCACTACGTCCCGGCCAACACCTGCTTCGTGTGCGCCGGGCGCATCTGCCACGAGGCCTTTGCCGAACGCGTCGCGGCCGTCACCCGCGGGCTGCGCGGCCGGCCGGCGCCGGCCTTCCGGCGCTGCGCACCGCGCGCGGCGCAGGGCCGCCTGGCCGCACAGACCAAGCCGATCGAGCAGGCGCAGATGGCGCTTGGATTCCGGACGTTCGGGCGGTTCGACCCGCGCCGCTACACGCTCAAACTACTCAACGTGATCCTGGGCGAGTCCATGAGCTCGCGCCTGTTCCAGGCGGTGCGCGAACGGCATGGCCTGGCCTACTCGATTCACTCCGGAACCCAGCTCTACGCCGAAACCGGCGCGCTGATCGTCAGCGCCGGGCTGGACCGGCGCCGGCAGCTCAAGGCCTTCGACCTGATCGTGCGGGAACTGCGCCGGCTGAAGCGGGATCCCGTCCCGGCCCGCGAGCTGGCCCGCGCCAAGGAATACGTGCTGGGCCACTTGCGGCTGGCGCTCGAAAATCCGTCGGGCCACATGTCGTGGCTCGGCGAACACCTGCTGCACTACGGCACGACGATCCAGCCGGAACCCGTGATGGAGGCCATTCAGGCCGTATCGGCCGACGCGCTCCGGCGCCTGGCCAACGACGTGTTCCGGGCCGACGCCTCCAGTCTCGCCTGGCTGACGCCGGCGCGGCAGCCCGGCGCCGATGCACGCTGCCAGGCCCTGCTGTCCGATTTGTGAGGATCTTATGGCTCGAGCGCGTACACTCCTCCTCTTCCTGGTCCTGTCGGCCGCGCTGCTCATAGCGGGCCTGCAGCTCTTCCTGGCCTACGGCCTGACGGACTCGCTGCGCCAGCGCGTCGTCCCGATGGCCCGCGACCGCTGGAACATCGAGCTGGGCTTCGACCGCCTGAGCGTCAACCTCTTCAACGGCTCGATGAGCCTGCGCGGCCTGACGGTCTCCAATCCCCCGGGCTTCGATCCCGCCGGCCTGCTGGCGTTGCGGCGCCTGAAGCTGACGGTGGGCCTGCGCAGCCTGCTGCGCGGCGGCGTCGCCACCATCCAAAAGGCCGCCTTGCGTGACGGCGTGCTCCGGGTCGAGCGGGACGCCGAAGGCCGGCTCAACATGGCCCCGATTCTCGAGGCCATGCACGCCGCGGCGGTATCCGGCGCGCCGGGCGCGGGCGCGGACGCGGGCCGTGCGGAGTCCGGCGCGGCGCCCGGCGTTCCGGCCGGCATGCCGGACCTGCTGATCCGCCGCGTGGACATCCAGACCCGCCTGCACTACACGGACCGCCAGGCCGGCGAGCCGCCGTTCCGGGCTTCCATTGACCTGCGCCTGCGGCTGGCGAACGTCGGCAACGTCGGGCGCGCCGATACGCTGTCCGGGGCATTGACCCTTACCGGCTCGATCCTCGGCACGCCAACCCCCTGCGCCTTCGACCTGAACGGGCGCATCGCGCCCATCCGGGATCCGACCAGCCTCTCGTTCGACCTGTCCGGCTCCATGCAGGCGCTGCCGCTGTCGGCGCTCGGGCCGATGGCGCGTCGCGCCGGCTTCGAGGCTGGGTCCGTAGTCGGAACCATGACGCTCGTTGCACGGCAGGGCGTCTTCGACCCGGAGCGTTCGGCCCTGCGCCTGAACTTCCGGGACATCGCCTTTGACGAGGCCGTCCACGCCCGGTTCCGCGGACTGCCGCTACCGGACGAATTCGCCGTTACCGTGCCGATCCGGGGCACGCTGACCCGGCCCGAGGTTGACCTGGCGGCAGCCTTTGAGAACACGCTGAAGGGCACGGACGAGGTCGGCAGGAAAATCCAGGATGTCCTGCAGGGGCCGGAGGCGCCATGACCTCCACGCGCCGCCGGATAACCGCGCTTGCCCTGGCCGCCCTGGCCGCGGCGATCGGGCTCGCGGCGGCGAACCTGTTCCTGGGCGACTTGAACCAGGACGAAGGCTGGTACCTGTACGCGGCCCGCCTGGTTTCCCGCGGGCAGTGGCCCTACGTTCATTTCGCGTTCTCACAGGGCCCGGTCATGCCCCTGGTCTATGCCTGGGGCCTGGCGGGCGGCCGCCTGGCGACGGCCCTGCTGGGCCTGGCTGCGGCCCTCCTGGCGGCGCGCCTGGCGGCGCGCCTGGCGCCGGCCGGCGGGACGGCGGGCGCCGCGCTCGTCGCGTTCAGCCTGACAGCCGTCAACGTCTACCAGAGTTATTATTTCACGGTTGTCAAAACCTACGCCCTGACCGCCTGCTGGCTGTTGCTGGGGCTCCACCTGCTGCTCAGCGGCTGGTCGCGTGCGCGCGGCGGCGTGCTGGCGCTGGCCGGCGCGTTCCTCGTCCTGGCGGCCGGCACGCGCAGCTCGGCGGCTGTCGCGCTGCCGCTGGCCGTGCTGTTCCTGATGGCGGACCGGCGCCGCGCCGGGCCGATGGGCTGGCTGCATTTCGGCTGGGGCGCCGCGCTGGCGGCCGTCCTCCTGTTCGGCCCGTTCCTGCTGCAGGCACCGGAGGCCCTGGTGTTCTGGGTGGCCGTGTTTCATACGGCCCGCGACGGGGGCACCGGCCTGGCGCCCCTGCTCTACAAGGCGGGGTTCGGCTCGCGCCTACTCCAGGCCTATTTCCCCGCTTTTGCGCTCGGGCTCGCCCTGCTCGCCGCGCCGCGACCCGATTCCGACTCCGCCGACCCCGCCGACGCGCGGGTGCCCTTCCAGCGCCTGCTCTGGATCCTGCTGGCGGGCGTTACCCTGGTACACGGGCTGGCCCCATTCCCCTACGACGACTACCAGGTTTTCGTGTATCCCGTGCTGGCCGCGCTCCTGGCCGGTCACGCCGTTCGCCGGATCGGACCGGCCCGCAGCCTGCGGCTGGCCGTCCTGCTGCTGGCGCTCTGCCTCGGCGCTGCGCTGTCCTCGCCCATGAACCAGGACTGGTTCATCCAGGGACGCGATCGCATCTGGTGGCGCGCCAAGGAGAAGACGCCCCTGCGCGCCTTGCAGGACACCGCCCGCCAGATCCGGGCCTGGACACGGCCGGGCGACCAACTCCTCACCCAGGATCCGTACCTGGCCGTCGAGAGCCGCCTGGATCTGCCGCCCGGCCTCGAGATGGGGCAGTTCAGCTATTTCCCCGGACTTGACGACCGACGGGCCGATGCCCTGCACGTCTTGAACCGCGCCACACTCGAACGCCTCCTGAAGACGACCGACGCCCCCGTGGCCGCCCTGAGCGGCTATGCGCTGGCTATTGCTTCGCCCGCCGTCACCCCGCTGGACCCGGCGGATGCATCCCATTTCCTGCGCCTTGTCGAGGCCCGCTACGAGCCGGTCTCGGTCATCCCGTCGTTCGGACAGGCTTATACCACGCTCACGCTGTACCGGCTGCGTCCCCGGGAGACGCCCGGCGTCCCGCCCGCATCCCCGCCACCCTCCGCGGAACACCGGCCATGAAAATTTCGCTGCTCGGCCTGCCTCAATCGGGAAAGAAAACGTTCTTCAGCCTGCTCACCGGACGCGGCCGCGGCCCGGCCGGCTTTCCGGCCCTGAAACCGGGCGAAGTCCTCGAAGGTGCCGCCCCCATCCGCGACCGGCGCGTGGACGCGCTGTCGGCGCTCTTCAAACCGGAACGCACCCGGTACGCCGAAACCACCCTTGCGCTCTGTCCCGACGTCAAGCCCGGCGACCCGAAGCGCGAGTGGCTCGAGGCAGCCCGGCGCGGCGACCTGCTCTGCGTCGTCGTCCGGGGGTTCACTGCGCCCGAGGTGTATCATCCCGCCGGCACCGTGGACCCCGCGCGGGACCGGCGCGATCTCGAAGCCGAACTGCTGCTGGCGGACCTGGAACTGATCGAGAAGCGGCTCGAGCGCCTGGCCAAGGAGCAGCGCGCCGGCCACACGCCGCAGCAGGCCCTGGAAATCG
>CAZUYI010000116.1:0-7684 GCA_964624095.1 uncultured Verrucomicrobiota bacterium
TCGCTCACCATGTCCAAAAGAACCTGTCCGTTCACCAGGGTCTCGAACCACCCTTGAAAACATTCCACATACCGCTCGCAGGCGTCCCGGCCGTAGAAGTCCTTGCTCGCCTGCGAGTGGTACAGCGCGGCATACGGGATCGGTTGAGCGCCGGTCAACCACGGCTCGCGCCGCCGGATGGCGCGGGCGGCCGCGAGGTAAATCGTGTCCACCTCGGGCGAACACATGCTGCGCCGTTTCTTGGACCAGAGCGAGGGAAGGTGCCAGCCGTAGCTTTCAAACTCAGGGGTTAGCCCGTGGGCCAGAGTCGTCATGACGCTCGCCAGGAACATGACCGGCGGCAGGAAGAGGCCCTCGTCGCGGTAGCTGCCGGCGTTGAAGCAGCCGCCGGTCATGCACACGGCCCGCCGCTTGGATAGAGCCCGGTACCAGCGCGCCCGGCAACTGATCTCCTCGACGCCGGCCACGTCGCACTCGATGAAGTCGAACACATCGGCCATGCGCTCGGCGTCCCAGCCCAGGGGCCAGGCCACTTTCGGCAGGCCATAGAAGGCGCAGGAGCAGAGAATGTCCGGATTGACCCGCTTGACCGCCGCGACCGCCGCGGCGGCGAACTCCGCGAGCGTGTCGTAGCGGAAGCGCACGAAACGCCGCCAGAGCGGCGATTCCCAATCCGCCTTTTCCGGCAGGTCCGCCCCGGCCTCGGCCCTGAACTTGGCCCGGCAATGCGGGCAGTAGCAGGTCAACCCGGGGCACCCCTCAAACCCCTCGAGGCTCAGCTCGTCGAAAAAGATGCCGCCGATGTCGTAGCCGGCGATTTCGGCGGCCTGGCGGAGGGCCCGCTCCCGCCAGCCGGGATTGTTCGGGCACACGCGGCGATGCGTGCTGGACTGGCCGGCAGCGTTCATCTGACCCCAGTCGGGGTGCCGGATGAGCCCGAAAATGTCGCAGGCCAGCGAGTGATAGCCCACTGGAACGATGCCGGCCTTCCGGCAGGCCGCCACGATTTCCCGGAAAAAATCACGATCGCCCATGAGCGAGAACCGGTGCCCCACCTTGGTGTTGTAGCAGCAGACGCCATTCTGGCTCTTCGAGTGGTGGAGCAGCGCCTGGATGCCCATCCGTCTGGCGGCGAGGATGTAATACTCGGCGTCCATATACCGGGCCGCCTCGCTTCGCATGGCCTCGAGCTGCGCCGGGGGGACCGGCCGGCCGGTGACGGCCGCGATGACCTCCGGATCCCGCAAATGGAATCCCAGCCCGATCCGCCGGAAGGTGGTTTCGAGCCACTGGCTTCTTCTGCTGTCCGGGCGCATGTTCATGGCTCCTTGTTCAAAACCTGGATCGCAGTCTCTGAAGGCCGTGCTGTACGTTGCCCTCGCGGCATCCGTCCATCGCCCGGGATGCGCTGTCTCCCATGCTTTGTGTGCGCCCGCTCGACAGGCAGGCCTTCGCGGAAGGGGGAAAGGCCCTTTCCATTCTCAGCCTTCATTGCGCCAACGCCAAGCCTTCCTGCCGCTGGACGTCCCGGGTCAGATCCTTGTCCATCAGAATCTTTCCGCCTTCCCTGACGCGGATGTGCCCGCCGATCTCACCGGTCTTGTTCAGGGCGATTGTGTAAACGCGGGACCCGACGTTAAACGACAGCATGGCCTGGTTCTCGGTCTCAACGAGCGTGCTCTCGACCATCGTCTCGGCGGTCTGGTCGGACGCCTGAAGCAGGTGCAGGAAGACGTCGTTGGTCCGGGCGGCGCCCGGCTTGACCTCGACCCGCCAGCGGCCCATGGCTTCCGTCGGTTCGGTCGCGCCGCGCCCGAACCGCTTCCACCAGTCGCCGGCGCCCGGCGCGTGGTAAAAATCCGTGATCGGCCAGTTCTTTCCGTCGGCCCAGAATTCCCTGCCCGGCCCGCCGATTGGCTCGAGCACGGCGTCCGCCGGCAGCAGGGTCCGGCAGAAGAGCCGTCCTTCGCCCTGGTCGGCCTGGAACTCCTTTCCTTCGATCCGCGGCTCGTTGGCCGTGTGCAGCAGCCAGGCCTTGGCATAGTCCGGCTCCGTGGCGGTCACGCGGTCGAACACCACGAAATGGTCCGGCGGCAGGTAGACGAACTGGCGCACCATCTGCGCGCATTTCTGCCGGTTGTACACGGGCGCGGCGTCCACCGCGGTGTAGGCGAAGAGCCGCTCGGTTTCGAAGGCCAGCGGCCGGGCATTTTGCGGGTAGGCGTTCTGGCCGCCGGCATTGGACTCGACCGGTCCGGACGCGCTGCGCGGAAATTGCTCGCCGGGCATGTGGATCAGGACGGCGTTGTGGGCCACGGTCATGTGCCGGTAATTGGGCGCGTGGGGCAGGGCGAACCGGACGCCGGTATCGAGGGCCAGGTGCCCGCGCTTGAATATGGAGAAATGGGAGGCGTCCCAGTCCACGCTCCGGCCGTGGAACCCGCCGCCTTGCGAGAACAGGGCGTAGGTGTGGCCCGGGCCGAACCCGGAGGACATGAGTACCAGCCCGTTGCTTTCGAAGAAGCGGGCTACGGGCAGGCCGGGCGGCAACTCCGGGGCCGGGGCCCGCTCGACGTCGGTCATCAGGAACCGCAGCACGGGAAAGACGTTCTGCCCTGAACCCGCCCCGCCCTCGGCCATCCAGCGGCGCAGGAACCCGGCAATGGCCGCCTGGCCCGGATCGGTTTGGCCAAAGCATTGGATGAACTGGCCCAGGTGATCATAGAGCATGCGCGAGGGCATCTGGCCGAAGCCCCAGTCGCCGTTGGAGTGCCCGGCGTAGTTGAAGTGCTTGAAGTTGTTCGGGATCGGACAGAGCATCACGCGCAGGACAAAATGGGGCGTCACGCCGACGTTCACCCACTCGGGTAACAGGTCCGCGCCGGTGGCCGAGCGCCAGGCATGGAAAAACACGGGCATCGAGTTCGGCTGCTCGTTCAAATCGTAATCCAGGTTCGCTTGCCAGGCGCCGTCGTCGCCACACATCCCAATGAGCTTGGCGAAGCGGTCCCGGTAGTGCTTGAACCCGATCCCGAGCAGCGCCAGGGCCTGGGCATAGCGGACATCGTCCAGCTCCGGATCGAGCAGCGCGAGCCCAGTGAAGCTGAACATACCCCGCACGTAATAGATCGGCCAGGCGGTGAGCCCCTTCTCCTTCCGCGCGCCGGCCAGCCAGACTCCGGCGTACCGGAGCATGGCCTCGGCCAGCGCCGTGCGCTCGGCCGGGAGCAGGTCGTTCCAGACCCAGTCCAGCGCCGCCAGCCAGATCACGCTCGGGTACATGCGCTCGCCGGCCGCCCGGCGCACCGGGAAGACGCTCTCCGCGGTGCCGCGCAGCATGCGCCGCGTTCTTTCCAGCATGGCCGGGTCGCCCGTTACCCGGTATACGAAGGCGGCCTCCATGACGCCCGGCTGCTCCATGGACACGTCCGTGGCCGCCCAGTCGCCCGGGCCGATGTCCTCGATCTTGATTTTTTCCAGGCTCGCCCGCATACGATCGAACAACGCCCGTTCCGCCCCGAACGCCCGGGCCCGGACGGCTGGCCAGATGTCGGCGTTGATGAACAGGCGCGGGTGCCCGGCGCGCAGGCGCGGCAGGAGGTCCACGGCGCCCAGCAGGGCCTCCGCTTCCCACTTCAGGTCGGGATCGAGCCCCGGCATGGCGAGCAGCCGGACGAGCTCGCGCCGGGCTTCGGGCGTGCGGCGTTCCTGCAGCCAGGAACGCGCCCAGAGCCACTGGGCCCGCGACGCCTCCGCCTCGCCCGCAGCCGCCAACCGGGCCCGTTCGCACGCCGCCCGGGCCTCGGGATACCGACCGTTCTCCAGGCTCGCCTCCGCGTCGGCCAGTTGCGCCTCGAACGAAGTCCCGGGCGCCTCCTGGTCGGCTCCGTTCCCGGCGGCGGCCGCCAAGCCGGCGGCCAACCCACATGCCACGACGATGCCTGCCAGTGTTTGCTTGATGCTCATGGCAACCCTCTCTGCGATCCGCGTGTTTCCCGACCCTCTCCGTTGATTATGTCTGGTGTCGCCAGGCGCGCGCCGGCGCCACCGGCGCCGCGGACGCGGATCCGACAGGGACGCGGGCTGATTCCCGGCCAGGCCGCGGGATGCCGGGTGAGCGCGGACTTCTCGAACACCCAGGCGCAAGAGTTCCTTGGCCATTGATCGCGATCCATCATGTCCGTCCCCTGCGTTGCGGCGGACATGCCGCCGTTCGCCGTTCCCGGTTTCCGGGCTGCTGCACGCCGCATGCCTCGAAGTCGATTAACAGCACCTCGTATTCGCGGAGTTCCGCCAGGCGGATCGTCAGCCAGCCGCCACGGACCTCGTGGCGCGCCGGCTGGCCGGAGCACGCCGCCACCGAGCGCACGGGCGCGCTCGCGCGCACCCGGACCTCCAGGCCGCTCAGGGGAATCACATAGCGGATGACGCCATTGGCTTCGACCTGGTTCGTGGTCTGGTTGAGCACGAAGATCGCCATCCGGTCCCTCTTCACGTGCGCGACCAGCTCGACCGACGGGGGAGCGGCCGTGGCGAGTGGAGGCGGGGCGCCGGCCGCCCAGCGCGCGGCCTCGGCCAGGATCACCGGCGCGTCGGCGTCGGCGATCGTTCCCGGCATCGCGTGGCGGACGAGGTCCCCGGCCAGGTACACGACCCGGCCGCCGTTGACGCGCCGGGTGACGACCATCGGCCCCTGCGGGGCGCCGGGATACGGCTTGATGCCCATGTGGTCCGGATGCATCCGCTCCGGGTCCAGGGCGATGAGGTCGGCCTCGATGCGGCAATCCGCGGACGGACACACCCGCACACACGGGTGCCGGAATGACAGGAGCCGGCCGCGCCAGGCGCACCAGGGTTCGGCGTCCGTGTCGAAGCGGTAGTAGAGGGGGAGGCCGCGGCGGCCGCTGTCGAACTCGTCCGCCAGCTCGATCCCGGCCAGTGCCGCCAGGCTGCCGCCGATCCGGCCGGCGCACAGCAGCCCGCCGCCCGAACGAACGTAGGCGTCGATGTCTCCGACGGCCCGCTCGGTCAACGACGCTGCCTCGCTGACAATGACAGCGCGGTGGGCTGCCAGCCGCGCGCGATCCACCTCTCCGGGCGCGAGAAGGTCGAAGGGGAGGTGTCGCTCGATCAGCGCGTTGCAGTAGCCGATCGCCCGCGCACCATCCACGACCGCGAGGTAGGGCATCGGCGTCGCATCCAGCAGATACTCGCGCACCCGCTCGACGCAGGAAAACAGTTCGGCCAGGATCGGCGTCAGCGATCGCTCGAACTCGAACACGGACTGGATGTGGGGCTGCACGGCAGCGCCATAGGCCAGAGTCTCCATGAACGTAAGCCGGGCGTGGGCAGGAGAACGCTGATGGTAGTTCCCGTCCACATCGTGGCTGGCCCACCATGTCCCCACCACCGGTTTCCGCGAAAGGGTTTTGAGCTGCAGGATGTCAAAGCCCGCGCAGCGCAGGCCCAGTCGGGCGTACCCCCCGGAAATCCCCCACTGGTTTTCCATGGCCACCATGTCCGTGTGGCGCGAGAACGCCGCCACATCGCAGCCCGTAAAGAACTCGCCCAGGGGATAGGCTTTGCTGATGGCATAGGATGTGCCGACCACCACCGTCTCCGGCGACGCCGCGTCGGCCGCGGCCTTCAGGGCGGATTGGAAGGCGGTTAAGCTGGTTTCTGCGAACGCGCGTCGTTCCAGCGGCGTGGCGTGGCCGAGCTCCTTCCCGAATGCGGCTTCGAACCTTTCCTTGCAGAAGGCGCAGAAACAGCCCTTGGGGCGGAAGTATCCACCCTCGACATAGAGGTAATCGACGCGATATCGCGTCAGGGCTTCTTCGATAAGATCTATATAATACCGCCCGTACGGCGAGTTCAGACACATCAGGTGCCACTGGTAGAACGGGAAGACCTTGCCGGCTTCGTCGCGCATGGCCCAGGTTGGCTGCGTGGCGGCGATATGCGAATTACAGTGCACGCCCAGGAAGCCGAGGCCGAAGCGCAGGCCCTGCCGGCGGCATTCCCGCTCGATCATGCCCAGCAGGTCGCGTTCCTGGACATGCGGGTTGATCGGAGCCCGCGCGCTCGGATACAGCGGGTACCCGCCGTCGTCCGCCAGCATCACGAGGGGATCGGCGTTGCAGTCCCTGGCCCGGGCGACCAGGCCGCTCGCGTACGCGGGCAGGTCCAGGTCATGCCGGGGATCCAGTTCCTCCAGGTAGGGACGACAGAAGCGGAACCAGCCGTCCCGCTTGTCGAGACGCGCACGCATGCCATCCGCGCCCCCTGTTCCTCGATCGGCTGCGTGTTCTCTCTCGCTCACCCTGTCGCTTCCCTAAAGCTTGCGGCCATTCGCAGGCGGGGATGATCGGGACGCAGGCGCTCCAGCACGAATCGGCTGCCCGTCACTCCTCGACCGCGGATCGGGGCTCCCCCGCCCGGGCCAGATCTGCTCCCGCCAAACCCAGGATCATCCATCCGATCATGCGTGGATACAGTGCGCGTCTTCTCTTGTCGGGTGTGAAGCCGTCCCGTTTTTCATCCTGTGATGCCCGCCTGCGCCGCGAGGACGTCCGGGGCGATCGCGGCGGCGGGCGCCATCGCGCCTCCGCACACGTGGCGCAGGAGCCGGTCCAGCAGGTAGGCGCCCTCGACCTGGGCCGGCGCCTGGGCATACGCCCGCTGGTAAAACAGGTTGAGCGTCGTCGCCAGCAGCGCGCCCCGCCCCACGGCCGCCTCGAGCAGGTAGGCCTGGCTCCGGCCGCCCTTGTAGCTGTCGATGCAGCGGATGATCGGACGCACGGACGATGCCCAGCCGTCCAGGACCAGGGCCGGCGCGAATTGGATCAGGTTGTAGAACTGGATGTCGCAGTACCCGTCGTGCGGGAAATCGCCCAGCGCCGGGTGCGGCTCGACGATCGTCCCGCTCGACCCGTGGTCGGAGGCATTCCAGCTGATGGAACGGAACCGGGTAACGTCGCACTGGGGCAGGCCGCCCCCGGTTTGAGCGTACAAGACCCGGCCGCCCGCCGCCAGGAACGCGAGCACGTCGGCATCCAGGCGATTGGTCAGCCAGACGTCCGCCTCGCCGGCGGCGGCCAGGGGAACGTGTCCGTACCAGGGCGTTAGCCCGATGCCCGACGCCCGGATCCGGCAGGGCAGGGTCGCCATGAAATCCTGCGGGAACAGCCAGAACGGCCATCGGTTGCGCGCCCGGACCGTCCCGCCGTCCCGCAGCGCCACGCGCAGCTCGGCCTTCCGCGCGCCGGCCACGCGGCGCGGCCGGATGGCGATCCCGGGCACGGTCCGGTCGGCATGCGCCCCGACCGCGCCGAACGGCGTCCGGCCCCGGGCCAGCACCGTGCCGCTGGGCGCAACCAGGGCCCAGTCCACGGCCGCCCGGCGCAGCGGGCGTTCGGAATGGTTGGAGACCGTGAGGGCCACGGGAATCGTCTCGCCGCTCCAATAACAGCGGCCCTGGTAGTCGCGGTCCATGAGCACCACGACGTCCCCGTTGCTCTGCCGGAATTCCTCCGCGGACACGTTCTTCGGATCGCCGAAATCGTCCCAGAGCCCCTCGGTCGCCTCCAGGAAATCCTTGCCAAGCCAGATCGCGTAGCCGTTCACGGCGCGCCGGGCGGCCTCGATCCCGGTTTTGCGCTCGAGCGCCTGCAAGGTTTCCGAG
>CAZUYI010000117.1:0-7660 GCA_964624095.1 uncultured Verrucomicrobiota bacterium
TACGCTCGGCATGGAGTTCCTGCCGGGCAGCCCGTCGCTGCTCCTCAACAAGCCCCTGCCGCCGACCGGCCTGTCGGCCAGCGATGGCGCGTTCGCCGACCATATCCTGCTCAACTGGTCGGCCAGCGCCTCGCCCACGGTATCCGGATACGACCTGTGGCGCAGCGAGGATGCCGTGGCGTTCACGCAGGTGACGACCAACCGGCCGTCCACCACCTACCAGGATTTCGGGGTCGCGTCCAACCGGATCTATTACTACCGCGTGGCCGCCCGGAATGCCCACGCGGTGAGCGAGTTCAGCAACACCAACAGCGGCTATCGCGGAAGCGTATTGCCGGCGCCCGTCTCCGCCCTCCAGGCCAGCGACGGCCTCTTCCCAAACACCATCTTGGTGCAATGGCAAGCCAGCCCCATGACCAACGTCACCGGGTACGATCTCTGGCGCAAGACGTGGACCAACGCCTACCAGCGCATCGCCGCCAACTGGTACTCGCTGGCCTTTTCGGACACCAGCGCACAACCAAACCTGGTGTACACCTACCGCGTCCAGGCTCGGAACGCCTTTGGCGTGAGCGACTTCAGCCCGGAGGACACCGGGTACTGCGGGTCCACCAACGCGCTCGGCGTGCGCCGCGCACTGCTGGTGGGCATTGACCGCTATGCCTACGGGCCCTCCGACCTCACTACCTGCACCAACGACGCCGCCGGCGTGCGCCGGCACGTGCTGCTCGAAGATCCCGCTGCCCGCTGGCAGGCATCCCGGATGGTCATGCTCACCGACGCGCAGGCCACTCGGGACGCCATCCGCTCGAACCTGTTTGCCATGGCCGGCGCCAGCGGCGCGGGGGATTTGGCCCTGTACTACCATTCCGGCCACGGCGGCCAGTCGCCCGGGGCCAACCCGTCCAACACCTACCTGTGCGCCCATGATGCCGACTACACCGACGCCCAACTCGCCGCCGACCTGGCCCTGTTCCGGCCGGAGGCCACCGTCATCGTGATCCTCGACGCCTGCTTCTCGGGAGGCATGTACAAGGAGGGCGGCGGCGCGCCGTCCGAGGCCTGGCCGTTTGCCGAGCGGGTCATGGCCCATTACCGGCGCCTGCAGGCCGAGCGGTACGCGGCCCTGGGCCTGGATGTGCCCCAGGACCTGGGCGCGAACATCGCCTTCATGACATCGAGCGACTATGACGAGCTGAGCTGGACAAGCGACGTGTACAGCCTGTACACCCGGTTCCTGATCAAGGGCTGTACGCTGGCCTTCGTGAACACGAACCAGGACAGCGATTACAGTTTCATGGAATTGCACGCCTATGCCGCCGAGGAGGCGCGGCGATCGCGGGCCACGCAGAACGGCCAGGCGCTGCACCCGGCGCTCCTGGCGGCCACACCGGCGCGCGGGGTCGATCCGGGCGCCGCCGTGCTTCACTATGTGGCCCATGACGCGGACGGCGACGGCGCCTCCGATCTGGTCGTCTTCCACCCGGGTTCCGGATTGTGGCGCATCGTGTCGCTCAAGCGCTGGCAAATTCTGGCCTGGGACGATTTCACCTGGGGCGGCCCGGGCTTCCGCGCCTACGACGGGGATTACGACGGGGACGGCGCGTCGGATCTCGCCGTCTACAGCGAGCGGGCCGCCGAATGGCGGATCGCCTCGTTCAAGCGGCGCACCGTGCTTCTGCCCACCTGGCGCTTCGGCGGGCTGTCCTTGAATCCCGTGCAGGGCGATTTCAACGGGGACGGCCGCTCGGACGCCGCCCTCTATCAACAGCCGGATGGCTTCTGGTACATCGTGGCCTCGACGGGCGTTCCACTGCTCTGGGGGGAAAGCTTCACCGGCCGCGGATTCCTGCCAGTCTCGGGCGATTTCGATGGGGACGGCGTGTCCGACCTGGCCCTCTACCATCCCTCGACCGGCACCTGGTACATCGGGTCGCTCGTCCGAGGCGCCTTCGTTCGGGGCCAGTTGTGGGGCGGGCCGGCGTTCCAGCCGCTGTCGGGCGACTTCGACGCCGACGGCCATTCCGACCTGGCCCTCTATCAGCCGGAGTCCGGCGCCTGGCATGTCTACTCGCTGCGCCGCGAGGCCGTGATCGTCAACGGGCTCGTACTCGGCGGGCCGGCGTTCCTGCCCGTGCCCGGCGACTATGACGGCGACGGCCGGTACGACCTGGCTGTGTACGAGCAGGCCACCGGTTTCTGGCATTTCCGGACGGCCGACGGCGGCGAACCGTTCGCGCTGCTGTATCCCGTCGGCGGGCCCGGCTGGCAGGCGGTCCAATGAGGTACGTACCCGGCCGGACATTCATCCGCGCGCACACGATCGCGGCCCCCTCATGACCTCCGAACTCACCTGGCCTCAAGCCATCGTGCTGGCCGTCGTTCAAGGGCTCACCGAGTTTCTCCCGATCAGCAGCACGGGGCATCTCGTGCTGGTCCGCCGCCTCCTGGGCTGGGCCGACGCTGGCGGGCTCGGCTTCGATATCGTGCTCCACGCGGGCAGCCTGGCGGCCGTCCTGATCTATTTCCGGCGGACCTGGACGGCCCTGCTCGGCGCCTGCCTGCGCCGCGCGGGACCGGCGTCCGAGCGGCGGCTGGCCGGCCGCCTGCTGGTGGCCACGGCGCCCGTGATCCTGCTGGGGCCCTGGCTCAAGCCGTACCTCGCGAAGGACGGACTGCGCGACCTGCGCACCGTGAGCCTGAGCATGCTGGCGACGGCCCTGCTCTTCTGGCTGACCAGCAGACGCCGGGCGCCGGCCGCCGAACAGCCGCTCGGCCTCCGGGCCGCGCTGCGGGTGGGCCTGATGCAGGTCGTGGCGCTGCTGCCCGGCGCGTCGCGCGCCGGGTGGACCACGGCGGGCGGACTTCTGGCGGGCCAGACGGCCGCGGCGTCCGTGCGATTTGCCTTTCTGTTGGCTGTCCCCGTCCTCGGCAGCGCCACCCTGTACCACGGGGTCGAACTCCTGGCCGCGCGCGAACCGCTCGGCTCGCCTGGCCTCCTGGCGGCGGGCTTTGCCGTCAGCCTGGCGGTCAGTGTGCTCGCCATTCGCGTCTGCCTGGCCTATTTCCAGCGGCACACCCTGCGCGGCTTCGGGCTCTACCTGGCGTGCGCGGGCCTGCTGAGCCTGGCCCTGTCGGTGTAACCTCCGCGCGCGGCGCCCTCATGGACTCACTGCCGGCCCTGGTCAAGATTCTAAGCGTGTTCTTCGGGATGCTGGGGCTGACCCGGCTGAAGGTTCCCCTGGGCGCCGCGCTGATCGTCGGCGGCCTGGCCCTGCCGCTGTGGGCGGGCCTGCCGCCGGCCGAGCTCCCAAGCCGCCTGCTCGACGCATTCGGGAGTCCGTTCCTGTGGCTGTTCCTGGCCGTCACGGCCCTGGTCGTCGAGTTCGGCCGGCACATGGCCCGGCCGGACAATGCCGCGGCGCTGCTGGCGCTCTCCCGGCGGCTGGGCGGCCGGCACGGCCGGCTGTGCAGCCTGGCAGCCCTGCCCGCGCTGGTCGGGCTCGTGCCCATGCCGGCGGGCGCGCTCTTCTCGGCGCCCATGGTCCAGCAGTCCGTCCCCGACGCCGCGTGGAACCCCGACTGGAAGGCAGCGGTCAATTACTGGTTCCGGCACATCTGGGAATACTGGTGGCCCATCTATCCGGCCATCATCATCGGCATGGCGATCTTCAACATGGAAACCTGGCAGTTCATGGCCACCCTCATCGCCTATACTCCCGTCTCCGTCGCCCTCGGGTATTGGCGGCTCCTGCGGCCGCACCGCGCCGCGCTGGCGGCCCCGTCGGCGACGCCGGCCGGGAACCTGCGGCAGAGCCTGCGGGTGATTCTGCCGCTGGGCGTAATCATCGCCGCCGTGCTGATCCTGCCTCCGGTCCTCGAGGCGCTCTGGCCGCGCCTCGACGCGCAGGTCCGGAAAATGCTGGCCATGCTGGCCGGAATGCTCGCGGGGCTCGGCCTGATCGCCTGGGAGGAGCGCGGCCGGGACACGGGCTTGTTCCGATCCATCGTCTCGTGGCATTCGTGGAACGTGCTGCTGATCGTCGGCGGGGTGGCGATCTTTCAGTCCCTGCTCGAATCTTCCGGCCTGGTCCCCGTGGCCAGCCGCGAGCTCCTGAACAGCGGTCTGCCTGTCGTGCCGGTCATCGCGCTGCTTCCGTTTCTGGCCGGATTCGTCACCGGCGCCTCCGCCGGGTTCGCCGGGATCGCCTTCCCGCTGGTGGTCGGACTGCTCACAACCCCGGGCTCGGGGCTGCACCCGATGGCGACGCTGGCGCTGGCCTTCGGGTTCGGGTTCCTCGGCATGATGCTGTCCCCCATCCATCTCTGTTTGTTGGTGACGCGCGATTATTTTGCCGCGTCGCTCCTGTCGATCTACCGCCACATTCTGCCGTGCGCGCTCGGACTGGCGGCCTTTGGCGTCTGCCTGTTTGCACTGCTCCACGCCTTGGGATGGTGACGCCATGAGCCGACGGGATGCCCGCCCTGAGACATCCGCGCGCGCCGAGCGGCCGGCCTGGTCGCCGCTGGACCGGTTCAGGGGGCGGATTCTGGACGCGCCGCCGGGCCTGCAGGTCGTGCCGGCCGACTGGGCCGCGCCCCTGGACCTGGCCGTCGTATTCGGGCGGCGCCCGGCGCGGCTCGAGGTGGACTTGGGCTGCGGCAAGGGCCGGTTCCTGCTGGCCCGCGCCGCGGCCTGCCCGCGGACGATGTTCCTCGGCATCGACCAGTCCGCCGGGCGGCTGGCCCTGCTGGCGCGCCGGGCGCGGCGCGCGGGGCTGGACAACATTCGGTTGCTCTACGCCGAATCCGCCTACGCCATGCGCCGGCTGCTGCCTCCGGACTCGGTGGCCGTCTGCTACGTCTTTTTCCCCGACCCGTGGCCCAAGCGGCGGCACCGCCGACGCCGCCTGTTCCATCCCGGCTTCCTGGACGCGCTGCACCAGGCCCTGGCGCCTGGCGGCGAAGTGCAGGCGGCCACCGACCAGCCGGAATACGGCGACGTCATCCGCGGCCTGTTCGAGAGGGATTCGCGCTTCGTCCCGTGCCCGCCTCGCATTCCGGCGGAATCCGAGCAAACCGATTTCGAGGTCCTGTTCCTCGCCCAGAACCTGTCCATCAGCCGGTGCGCCTTCCAGAAGGCCGCGCGGATCGGCGCGCCCTGAAGCCGGGGACGGTCCTAAAGATAAGAGTTTACATGAGAAGGCGAACGGGATCGAGTGTTCCCATGGCACGGATGCCGCGAGTCGAGTACGCCGGAGCGGTCTATCATGTCACTGTAAGGATGGCCGGGCATGCCTGGGAGACCGGGCGGGCCTTGGAGGCGGGGGCATGTCTGTTCCGCGATGATGCCGAGCGAGAGCGGTTTGTGGAGCAACTGGCAGAGCGCGTCGAGGCGTACGGGGTGCGGTTGTACGCCTATTGCCTCATGCTCACGCATTTCCACCTCTACCTGGAGACACCGCGCGCAAACCTGGGACGGTTCATGCACAGCGTGGAGACCGCCTACACGGTCTACGGCAACCGGCGGCGCGAACGGCACGGGCCGATGGTGGGCCGCTACAAGGCCAAGCCGGTCGAGGGAGACCGCTACCATCTGGCGCTGTCGCGCTATGTGCACCTGAACCCGGTGCGCACGACGGCGGCCCGTGCGCGGCCGGAGGAAGAGAGGCGGACGCAGTTACGGAACTATCGCTGGAGCAGCTATCAGGCATACGGGGGGAGCGTCAGGGCGCCGAGTTGGCTGACGTGCGGTCCGATCCTGGCGTTCTGCGGGAAGCGGGTGGCCGAGCAACGGCGCGAGTACCGGCGATTCGTGGAATCGGGGCTTGGCGGGAGCGAGCCCGACGAGGACTCGACATTCCGAACGTCGGCGCCGGCGATAGGCGGCGAGTCATTTGTGGAGTGGATTCGCGCGCAACTGATCGAGCACGGGCGTGGCGCGAAGTGTGCGGCGGATACCGAGCTGCGCACGCTGGAGCCGGAATGGCCGGTCGCGCAGGTGCTGGAGGTTGCCGGGCGGCTGCTGGGCGTGCCGCGTACCGCGTTTGAAATGCGTCGCCGGAATTCAGACCTGCGGGGTATCGCGGCGCGAGCGCTGTGCCGCTTTGCGGGTTTGACCCAGCGCGAGGCGGCCGCCGTTCTAAAGATGGAAACGGGATCCGCCATTGGCTTGCAGCTACGGCGCCTGGACGCGCGCATGACCGCCGACCCGGCTCTTCGCCGCCGCTGGGCCGACCTTGAGGATGCCGTGTCCCGCGGGGCGATCCGTTAACTCTTATCTTGAGGACCGTCCCCGATCCGTGGATCAGCGCAACTTCAGTAGCACGCCGGCGTCGCGCCGCTCGTAGGCGCCCATGTCCACGATCCCGCACAGCGCGTGGATGCGCGGATTCCCGTCCAGGTCCAGGGCCCCGTCCATCCACGCCTGCTTTAACCCCGTGTTCGCGCCCGGCGAGTCCGCCGCCAGCCGGTACTCGCCGTCCGCCCAGACCGGGTCGGCTTGGAGGTTGTGCCCGGCCTCGTTCGTGACGCCCCTCGTGCAGGTGTAGGTGAAGACCGCCGCCTCCGAGTCCGACGGCAGCCGCACGTCCGTGGCCGCGAGGACGCCCGTGTTGTCGGCGATGATGCAGTTGACGACCGCATTGCCGTTGGAGGTGAGGTAGAGTCCGCCGCCGCTGTTGCTCGCGACGTTCCCCGCGATCGTGCACGACTCGTTGGTCAACTGCCCGCCGTAGATCCCCCCGCCGTGAACCCGGGCTCTGTTGCCGGCGATCAGGTTGTTGCGCAGCAGCGCGCCGCTCGCACTGTAGATGCCGCCGCCGCCCAAGGAGGCCGAGGTGGTCTGGTTGCTCACGATCCGGCAGAACTGGACCGTCTGGTAGGCCGTCGTGGCGGCAATCTGGATCGCGCCGCCATAGGAGGTATTGGTGTTGTAGACAAACTCGCACTCGGTGACCAGGTTTGAGATACATTGGTTATAGTTTAGGGTTCCTGAGTTTAATAGGAGCCCGCCTCCCGCATTGGCGCGGAAGACGCACCCGGAGACGATGTTTCCCTTGGAACAAACCCGCATCCCCGTGGCCTTGCCGTCTACGAACGTGCAGCGCTCGTACACGTTGGAGCCCTTGTAGTCCGGGCCGCCCCCAAGCGAGCCGTTGTTTTCGAGGCCTTCCGCCGCATTGTTCGAAAACACGCAGCCGATTATCCGTGTTTTCATGGTGTCAATAAACAGGCCTTCGATGGAATTATTGGCAAACGTGCAATTGCTCAGCGTGATTCGATCGGGCGCGCTGTACAAGACCAGGCCTTGGCGGTTATTGACGAACTGGGAGTCATGCACAAACACGTTGGTAGTCGGACTTTGAATGAGGGAAGAACTGACGGAATTCGCGGCACAATTGTTGGACACGATACAGGTTTGAACGGTCCCGTCTTTCAGGTAGAGCCCAGCGACGCCCGGCCAACCGGCCCCGGAAAGATTCGTGTTGGCCGCGATCTGGCACATGTTCAAGGCCCCAGACAGCATGTGGACCCCGCCTCCGGAAGTCATGTACGTTTTCGCCATGTTGTGGTTCAAGTTGCGCTCGACCCGGCAGTGGGTGGCCGTGACGGCCGAGGACGCCAGGTAGAGCCCGCCGCCGTCGTTGGAGGCGATGTT
>CAZUYI010000118.1:0-1719 GCA_964624095.1 uncultured Verrucomicrobiota bacterium
CCGGTTCCTGCCCGACAAGGCCATTGACCTCGTGGACGAGGCCTGCGCCTCGATTCGGACCGAGATTGACTCGATGCCCGCCGAGCTCGACGAGATCAGCCGGCGGGTCATGCGCCTGGAAATCGAGGAAACCGCGCTGCGCAAGGAAAAGGACGCGGCCAGCCGCGAGCGCCTCGAGGGGCTGCGCCGGGAACTGGCCGACGCACGCGCCGAGGCCGACGCACTCCGGGCCCGGTGGGATACCGAGAAGCGGGCCCTGGCCGATAAGCAGGCCCTGCGCGGGCAGCTCGAAAAGGCGCGGCGCGACGGCGAGGCCGCCGAGCGCGCCTACGACCTCGAAACGGTCGCCAAGCTGCGGCACGGCGTGATCCCGGACCTCGAGCGGCGCCTGCAGGCGCTGGACGCCGAGGAAGCCCGTTCCGCGCCGCTGCTGCGCGAGGAAGTCACCGAGGAGGAAATCGCCGAGGTAGTGTCGCGCTGGACGCGCATTCCGCTCACGCGCCTGCTCGAGGGCGAGCGGGACAAGCTGCTCCGGCTCGACCAGGCCCTTCACGAGCGGGTGGTCGGCCAGGACGAGGCCGTCCAGGCCGTGGCCGACGCCGTGCTGCGCGCCCGGAGTGGCGTCAAGAATCCCCGCCGGCCCATCGGCTCGTTCCTCTTCCTCGGGCCCACGGGCGTGGGCAAGACGGAATTGGCGAAGGCCCTGGCAGCGTCGCTCTTCGACAGCGAGGAGAACCTGGTCCGGATTGACATGAGCGAGTACATGGAAAAGCACGCTGTCTCGCGCCTGATCGGATCCCCGCCCGGTTATATCGGCTACGAGGAAGGCGGGCAGCTCACCGAGGCCGTGCGCCGCAAGCCCTACTGCGTGATCCTGTTTGACGAGATCGAAAAGGCCCATGCCGACGTGTTCCATCTGCTGCTGCAGGTGCTCGACGAGGGCCGCCTGACCGACGGACACGGGCGCACGGTGAATTTTAAGAACACGGTGGCCATCATGACCAGCAACATCGGCTCGACCCTGCTGCTCGAGGGCATAGACCGGCAGGGCCGCCTGTCCGAGACCGCGCGCCGCGATGTCCTCGATGCCCTGCGCCGCCAGTTCCGCCCGGAATTTCTCAACCGCGTGGACGATATCGTGCTCTTCAAGCCGCTGACCGAGCCCGAGCTCGGGCGCATCGTCGAACTCCAGGTTGCCGAGCTGCGCGGGCGCCTGGCCGAGCAGCGGGTCGCGCTCGAGCTGACCGAGGCGGCGCGCCGGGTGGCCGCGCGGCGGGGCTACGATCCGGCCTACGGGGCGCGGCCGCTCAAGCGGCTCCTCCAGCAGGAGCTCGAAACGCCCATCGCCCGCCTGCTGCTCGCCGGGCCGCCGCCGGACGGAGCGGTCCTGCGCGTGGAGGCCGATGGCGAGCGGCTGGTCGTCGGCTGGCAGGCCGGGCCGCGCCGCAAAAAAGCCTGAGTCATCCTTGACACGCGCAGGGTGAATGGATACGGTATTGGGCTTTGCAGCGGGAACCAGGGCCGGTGAGGCGCGCCGCGAGCCGGCCCCCGGGCGAGGGAACCATCATGGCGAAAGCACGCAAACCGAAGGCATCCGCGAAGCCGGCCCGACCGGCCAGGCCGTCACGGGCCGCCAAACCGAAACACGCCGCGAAGCCGCTGCGCCGCCGGCCATCGGCTGCGCGGCAACCGGCGGCGAAGAAGCCGGCCGCGAAAAAG
>CAZUYI010000118.1:1737-7654 GCA_964624095.1 uncultured Verrucomicrobiota bacterium
CTGGCGCGCGGAGGCCGGCCGCGTTCCAGCCGCCGCCCCCGGTGGTGGACTCCGCGCCCCATGTCCCGGGCGCCCGGAAGGCGGACGCCGAGGCCTACCGGGACCTGCAGGCCAAGCTGCTGAGCCTGCGCGAGCGGATTACGGGCCAGATCGATTTCCTGGCCTCGGACAACCTGAGCCGCAAGCCGCAGGACAACGAGATCAATTTCCGCTCCGAGGAGCAGGGCACCGACAATTTCGACCGCGATTTTGCGCTGAACCGCGTCAGCCTGGAACAGAACATCGTGTTCGAGATTGACGAGGCTCTGCATCGCCTGCGGCTCGGCACCTACGGCGCCTGCGAGGGTTGCGGCGGCCCGATCGAAAAGGCGCGGCTCCAGGCCCTGCCGTACTCGCGCATGTGCGTCCGGTGCCAGTCGCGCGCGGAGTCAGGCCGCCACGGATTCCGCTCCGCCCAGGGCGCGTCGCTCTTCCCGAACGCCGACAAATCCGCTCCGGACGCCGCCGACGACGACGAGTAGCCCCGGTCCAAGCCTCCACGGTGTGCCATGCAGGCCCTTGCGCTCAGTCTGGCGCTGGTCGTGGTGGACCAGTGGACCAAGCTGCTCGTCCGGCAGCATTTTGCGCTCGGGGAATCGTGGCCGGTGCATCCGCGCTGGTTCCACCTGACCTACCTGCGGAACACGGGCGCGGTCTGGGGTCTGTTTCAGCACCAGAACGAGTGGCTGATCGGCCTGTCGCTCGCGGTCCTGGTGGGCATGGCCGTCTTCTACCGCGCCCTGGTGGACGGCCGCGGCGTGCACCGCCTGGCGATGGGCTGCCTGGCGGGCGGCGTGCTGGGCAATCTCGTGGATCGCGTGAAACTGGGCTACGTGACCGATTTTCTCGATCTCCACTGGGCCGGCTATCACTGGCCGGCCTTCAACGTGGCGGATGCCGCCATCTGCACTGGCGTGGCGATCTACGCGGTCGCGGCGTTACGGCATTCCGCCGGCCTCGCGCCGGCACGCCCGCCGGCCGCGGCGCTTCCGAACGCGCCCCATGCCGGTCCATCCCCCAACAGCTGAGCTCCGCGCCTGGTTCCTGGTCGGTCCGACGGCGTCCGGCAAGACCGACGTGGCCCAGTGTCTGGCCGAGCGCGGCGGCTTCGAGATTTTGTCGGCCGATGCCATGCTCGTGTACCGTGGCATGGATATCGGTACCGCCAAGCCGGACGCCGCCTTGCGCGCCCGCGTCCGGTACCACGGGCTGGACCTGGCGGATCCCGGCGAACCGTTCAGCGCGGGCGCCTGGCGTATAGCCGCCCTGGCGGCCCTGCGCGCCGGCTCCGCGCGCGGCCGCCCCGTGCTGGTCGTCGGCGGGACGGGGCTCTACATCCGCTGCCTGCTCCGCGGGCTGGCCCCGTCCGTGCCGGCGCAGCCGGCCGTGCGGGCTGAGGCCGAACGACTGCTGGCGGCGGGCGGACGGGCGGCGCTGCAGGCGCGCGTGCGGGAGGTGGCCCCGTCGCGCTATGCCGCGCTGGCCGATCCGTGCAATCCGCGGCGCCTGGTCCGGGCGCTGGAACTCGCCCTGGCCGGCGCGCCGGAGGGGCCGGGTCTCCCGGCGCGCGGCGCGCGCCGGAGCCCGCCTGCATTCCGGGCTTGCGCTGGGAACCCGCCGCGCTCTACGATCGCATCCGGCGCCGGGTCCGGGCCATGTACGACCAGGGCCTGCTCGAGGAAGTCGAGCGCCTGCTGCGCGCGGGCCTGGACCGCGCGCCCACGGCCCGGCAGGCGATCGGGTACGCGGAGGCGGCCGATTATCTCCGGGGGCGCTGCCGCCTCGACGAGGCCATCGAGCGCACCGGCGTGCGCACGCGCCAGCTGGCCAAGCGCCAGATGACGTGGTTTCGGCACCAGGTCCGCGTGGACTGGGTGCCGATGGAGCCCGGCATGACCGCGGCCGACGCGGCCGACGCCGTGCGCGCGCGCTGGGCCGCGCACGGGCCGGCGCCGATCGCGTTGGACGCGCCGATGGCCGGGGCGGCCGGGCGTGTGTGAGCCGTTCGTGTCTGCCATGGCCTATCAGGAGTCCACCAGCCCATGAGCGCTGCGCCTGTCATTCATCCCACCGCCGTGGTGCATCCCGAGGCCCGGCTCGAGGACGGGGTGGTCGTCGGCCCGTTCGCCCTCATTGAAGCCGGGGCGCGCATCGGCGCGCGCACGCGCATCGGGCCGCGCGTGACGGTGTGCTCCCATACCGAGATCGGGCCCGACTGCGACGTGCACGACCATGCCGTCCTCGGCGATACGCCCCAGGATCTGGCCTTCCGCGAAACCGTCAGCTACACGCGACTCGGCGCCGGCTGCGTCATCCGGGAGGGGGTCACCGTGCACCGCGGCACCAAGCCGGAAACGGAGACCGTCGTGGGCGACGGCTGCTTCCTGATGGCCAACAGCCACGTGGCCCACAACGCGCGGCTCGGAAGCAAGGTGATCCTCGCCAACGGCGTCCTGATCGCCGGCTACGCCGAGGTGGGCGACCGCGCCTTCATCAGCGGCAACGCGGCGGTGCACCAGTTCTGCCGGGTGGGCACGCTGGCCATGCTGTCCGGGCTCAGCGCCGCCAGCAAGGATGTGCCCCCGTATTGCATCCTGCGCGGCGCCCGCATGAACGTGGTGGGCGGCCTCAACACGGTGGGCATGCGCCGCGCCGGGCTGACGCCCGCGGAGCGCCAGGCCCTGCGACGCGCCTTCCACATGCTCTACCAGGCCAGGCTCAACGTGAGCCAGGCGACGGCCCTGATCAAGGCCGAGCTGTACGCGTGCGCGCCCGTCCGGGTCCTGTGCGACTTCATCGAGTCCTCCCGGCGCGGCATCTGCCGGTTCGAGCGCGAGGAGGACGGGGACGCCGAGTAGGGGCGGGTCAGGCGAGTTCGTCCCGCAGCTCGGCGGCCGTGCGGCCAACGAGGCCGAGCGACTCGACCGTGCGCGGCGCGGCGCCGGCATAATTCCGGTCCATGAGGATCGAAATCAGCCGGATCAGGCTGTCGGCGGCCGGCGTCGGCACGCCGAGCCGCCGCCCGAGCGACTGCAGGAAGACCAGGCCGTAGCCGACGTCCTCGTGGAAATAGCGGGTATCCAGGCTGGATGGGGCCCGAATGCCCCGGAATCCCGGCGCGCGGGCGTAGCCGGTCTCGTAGTCGGGCTCCGTCATGTAGCCCTGGCGGCAGCCCAGCTCCGGGTCGGGCAACAGCCGCACGCCGAGGGCCGCGCCCAGCTGGAGGCGCTCGTTGTCCACGGCCCGCAGGAGCCGGCCGGCCGCCGGCGTGGCGCCTTCCTCGTAATACATGAACGCGCCCCCGGTCTGCTCGATCCGCGCGGCGTTCAACAGCGTGATGGCCGGGTGGATCACCGGGTTCGCGTTGAGCAGGGTGGTGTGCAGCACGTGGTCCGCCGCCGCCAGCGCCGGGTAGACCGGCCGCAGCATGTCCAGGATCCCGGCCGTGCCGCGGGCCGGGAGGGCCGCGAGGTAGAGCCCGCCCCGCAGCTTCAGAAACACCCGAATCGAGCCCGGCTCGATCAGCCGCACGGCGTAGGGCAGCGTGTTGGTTTCCGCCACCCGCACCCGGTCGTCCCGGATGTCGAGCCCGGCGTACCGCTTGAACTCGATGGCGCCGCCGCAGGAGCTCGGGCAGACAATCACGGTCTGGCCGGCCCGCAGGTACGGGCGGCAGGCCTCGGCGAACGGCCGCGTGCTGTAAGCCGGTCCCACCGCCAGGATCAGCTCGGCGTCCCGCAGCGCCTCCCCCGGATCATGTCCCGCGCCGGCAAGCGGCTGAAACCCGTGCAGTGCCCCCTCGGCGCGCAGGCCGCCCCGCTCGCGCACGGCCCGGATCGTGTCGGGAAATTGCTCGAATTCGAACAGACGGACCGAGTGGCCGTGCGCGGCGAAATCGAAGGCCACCGCGCAGCCGCCGTTCCCTGCCCCTACTACCGTAACGCGCATCGGACCCCTTTCCGTCCCGGGCGCACCCCGCCCAGAGCCTCGCGTGTAAGGCCACCCCGATTACGCCAACGCTCCGCGCCTGTCAATCCAAAACCGGGTGACCACCCCCCACGCCGATGTATATCGCCTGCTCTTCGGTCCCGATACCTCCCAACGTAAGGCACCCGCTCAAAATCCTTCAAGCCTGTCTTGCGCCACCTTCGTTCACCCCTGCGTCACTGAGGCGTTACCCGGGCCCGGCGCGGCATTCGACACAGCCGTTCCGAAAGCCGGCGCGGCAAAGCGCGGCGAGCACGCGTGGGGAGGCTGCTGGCCCGGTCTTTGCCGGGACCGATGGAAATACCCGCTCGGCCGTGGACGTGGGCGCATACCATCGGGAACCCGGAAGCGAGAACCCAGAAGGGATGCCCTTGCATCGCGGGATCGCCTCCGTGAGCCAGAAGCTCGGTTCTGCGGGGGGCGGCGTCGCGAGAACGAACCGGTTTACCCCACGATTCGGCGCCCATCGTTCTTAACGCATCTCATTATAAAACAGTTGGTATCCAAAATACCCGTCAAATTAGAGTAACGATCGTTACTCTAATTTGTCAGAAGAGGCTGGCGCACAGACGCACGATTGCCGCAGGGCCATGACAGTCCGTCGCCACACGCCCAGAGGACAGGCAGAAGCGTGCCAGGATCCAGCCTGAAAGCGGGCCGGATAAAGCGGGCCGGATAATAGCCCGGACAAGGGGCAGGGTCGGCAGAACCGGCCCGGCGCTGTCACGCGGGCTGATCGGGCTGTCATGGCTGACACGGGCTGTCCGGGCAATGCATCCACGCCAGCTTTCGGAACTACGGCATTCGACGGATAGGTCTTGACTTTCAGCGCGACCCGCCTAGAGTTAAAGCCCGTTCCGTTACGGCGGCGGGACAGCTAGGACTCCGAATGAAGCCACTGGACATGACGATTATCGGCGGCGGCATGATCACGCACGATCTGCTCCTGCCGTCCATCTACCAGTTGCAGCGCGCGGGAACGGTGGGCGCCATTTCCGTATGCGCGCTCAACACGGCCCCGCTGAGGGCGCTGCGGGACTCGCCCGATTTCGCGCAGGCCTTCCCGGGCCAGTCGTTTACGCCGCACCCGGCGCTCTCCGAGCCGGCCGGCGCGACCTTCCCGGACCTGTACAAGCAGGTGCTGGCCGCCCTGCCGCCGCGCCAGGGCGTGGTGGTGGCGATGCCGGACCAGTTCCATTACACGGTGGTCAAGGACGCCCTGGCGGCGAACCAGCATGTGCTGTGCGTCAAGCCGCTGGTACTGCGCCACGAGCAGGCGGTGGAGATCCAGCGGCTGGCCTTCGAGCGCGGCCTGTTTGTCGGCGTCGAGTACCACAAGCGGTTTGACCGGCGCTCGCTGATTGCCCGGCGCCAGTACGGGGCGGGCCATTTCGGCCGCTTCGTCATGGGCGAAGCCCGCCTGGTCGAGCCGTATCTGTACCGCCAGTCGAATTTCCAGAACTGGTTTACGGCCGACAAGACCGATCCGTTCGTCTACGTGGGCTGCCACTACGTGGACCTGGTGTACTTCATTACCGGCCTGAAGCCGGTCGAGGTATCGGCCGCCGGCGTCAAGGGCCGGTTCCCCAACGGGAACGAGGGCTTCCTCTGGGCCCAGGGCCGGGTACGCTTTGAAAACGGGGCCCTGCTCTCCGTGTCCAACGGACTCGGCTACCCGGACGATGCGGCGGGCAGCAACGACCAGGGGCTCACCCTGTATTGCGAGGGGACGGGCCGGACGGGCCTGATCCTGCACGACGACCAGTACCGCGGCGTGGCCCACAGCTACCAGGAGGGGATCGGCCTGGGCGGCACGCGCTACAATTACGTGAATCCCGATTTCTTCCGGTTCGTGCCCTGGGAGGGCGAAGGCTTTGAGCCCGTCGGCTAC
>CAZUYI010000119.1:0-3480 GCA_964624095.1 uncultured Verrucomicrobiota bacterium
GGCGACTGCCGGTTCGACGAGCAGCCGGAAAGCGACAGCCTGCTCGACGACCTCGAGGCCCTGCTGGCCGTCAACCGCGAGCAGCTCGGCTACATCCCCGAGGAGCGCGGCGGCGAGGTGACCGGGCCCCTGACGGTCATTGACCGCGATCCGCGCACCGGCCGTCCGATCCGGATTGACTGCCTGAAACTCGGTACGGGCGCCTGGAGCATTCCCTCGCAGGTCGAGCACCTGCGCTTCGAGACCCGGGCGCGGTTCATTCTGGCCATCGAAACCGCGTCGCTGTTCCAGCGGCTCGTCCACCACCGCTACTACGAGTCCGCCCGCTGCATTCTCATCTCGATGAGCGGCGTGCCGACCCGCGCCTGCCGGCGCTTCATCCGGCGCCTGTCGGACGCCCACGACCTGCCCGTGCTGGCTTTCACCGACGGCGACCCGTACGGCTACTGCAACATCTACCGCACGTTGAAGGTCGGCTCCGGGCAGGCGGCGCACATCAACCGCTTTTTCTGCGTGCCCCGCGCGCGGTACCTGGGCGTGACGCCGCAGGACATTCTCGACTACAAGCTGGAAGACGCCACGCACCCGCTCGAGGAGGTGGACGTCAAGCGGGCGCGGGACGCGCTCAAGAACGACCCGTTCATCCGCCACTCGAAGGAATGGCAGGCGGCGCTGAACCAGATGATCTCCATGGGTGTGCGCATCGAGCAGCAGGCCTTCGCCAAGCACGGGCTCAATTACGTGCTCGAACGCTACCTGCCCGACAAGCTCCGCAAAGGGGCTTTCCTGCCCTGAGCCGGGCCGCGCGCCTCGAGGCGGGCCGGGCGGGGATTACACCGGGGCGCCGCGGGCCGGCCCGGCGGGCGCGCCCGGGAGCCGGAGATACCGGGCGTAGGGCTCGTCGTAGGCTGCGCGGGCGTCCGGGCCGGGCCTGAACGTCCGGTCCGCCCGGTACCAGGCCTCGCTGCCTGCGGCCAGCGAGGGGACGGCGCCCGTCCCCCAGGCGGCCAGGAGGGCGGCGCCGAGCACGGCGGCCTCGGTGACCGCAGGCTGCTCGACCGCCCGGCCCGTCACATCGGCCTTGATCTGAAGCCAGAAGACGTTGCGGGCGCCGCCGCCGATGCAGCGGATCACCGCCGGCTCCAGTCCCAGCCGGGCCAGCGCGTCCAGGTTCTCGCGCAGGCTGAAGGCCAATCCCTCGAGCAGGCCCCGGTACAAGTCCGCGCGCGTGTGGGTCAGGCTCAGGCCGTGAAAGGCCCCCCGCACGGCCGGGTCCGGCCGGGGCGAGACCCGGCCGTCGAAGTGCGGGCAGACGGTCAGCCCGCGGCAGCCGGGCGGCACGGCGGCCGCCTCGCGGTCCAACTGCGCGAACGGCACGCCGCCGCAGAGGGCCCGGAACCAGTCGAGCGCCACGCCGGAGGTCTTGGCATAGGCCAGGATATACTGATACGGGGCCACGACATACGAACCGCCGATCAGGCCGGGCGGCAAGTGGGCGGGCAGCGTTTCGGCCAGGGTCACGAGCGCCAGGCAGGTGCCGCTGGTTTCGGACACGATCCCCGGCCGGCAGTTGCCGGCACCGAGCGCGCCGGCATACTGGTCGTTGACGCCGACGATCAGCCGGCAGTCCGGCGGCAAGCCCCAGTCCGCCGCGCGGTCCGGCAGCAGGGGCCCGACTTCGGTGCCCGGCGCCTGCACGCTCGCGAGCTGCTCGAGCCGGATGCCCGCGGCCGCAAGAGCCGCCGGATGGTATGCCTTCATCCGCCCGTCATACAGGCCCGTCGAGGACGCCGCGGTGGGCTCGGTGACCGCCCGGCCCGTGAGCCGGTAGGCCACCAGGTCCGGCAGCAGCAGGAACCGGCGGGCCCGCGCCATGCGGGCCGGATCGCGCTCGCGCCACCACATGATTTTAGGCGCCGACGCAATCGCAGGCACGGCGCGCCACGGCGCGGCGCCGGCCGAGAGGGTATCCAGGAGGCGCCGGGCCTGCTCGCCCGCGCGGCTATCGTACCACAGGATCACCGGGTGAAGCGGGCGGTTCTGCGAATCGAGGCTCACGAAGGTCTGGCCCTGCGTGACAACGGAAAGGGCGCGGACCGGTGCGCCGGCCGCGGCCACGGCCTCGCGCACGGCTTCGCGGGCGGCGGTCTCGATCGCCTCGAGCGGAATCTCCGCCTGGCCGGGCGCCGGGACGTCCGGCTCGATGCGCCGCTGGGCAAATCCCAGCAGCGTTCCGGCGGCGTCGAAGACGCCCGCCTTGGCCCCCGTGCCGCCGAGGTCCAGTCCCGCACAGGCTGCGTTCGTCGTACGCATGACACCGGTGACGGGCGGCGCGCACCGCCCGACAAGGCATTCTTATCCCGGCCGATTCGGCTGCGCCGCGTCCACGGCCTTCACCAGCGCGGCGGCGTTTTCGTAAAAATAGGCCTCGATCTCGCGGCAGCTCAGCCCCAGCCGCTCGGCCGCTTTGCGGGCGGCCCGTAACTGCTCGTAATAGAACAGCGTGAAGGTCACGGCGTGTTCGGCGTCATAGATGGCACTGCCGAGCCGGACATTCTCGCCCGTGAGGTAGGCGTACTGGTGGTTGACTTCCACCGCCTTCCCGGGCACCCATCCTACCGGGGCATCGGAGGCAAACAGGACTCGTTCCCTCGGGAAGTGCGTCCAGACATAGGCCAGGATGTCAGGGTCACAGATGGGCGACGTGTCCACGTAGGCGTTCGGACAGGCGGCGATCCCGTCGAGCATGCCCTCGATACAGCGGAGGTAATAGGCCCGCCCCACGTGCGCGAAGATCACCTTCAGGTTCGGGTAGCGCCGGCAGAGTTCGACCATCTGTTTCTGGTTGGTCGGATCGGCGAGGCGCCGGGCCTTTGGAATGTGGAGCATGAGGATCAGGCCGCGCGCGTTCGCGTACTCGAGCTGCTCGCGCGTGAGCATGTCGTAAATCTCGACCGCCTCGCCGGTCTTGCCCGCGACCATGTTGCGGTAGGGCTTGTAGCCCAGCAGCCGGTACCTCTCGATGCGCCGCTTCACGTCCTCGAGGGGGCACTGCGGCGTGACCAGCGCGAGCGCGAACCGCGTCCGGTGATCGGAGATGGACCCGCTGTAGCGGGCGGCCTTCTCGATATCAATATGGAAGCCGGGCGTGCTGAAGCTCAGGTGGCTCACTTCGCGGCCGGGCAGCGCGCGGCGGACGCAGGCTTCAAAGTGCTCGAGGGTATGGCAGCCTCCGAATTTCGAGTAAATGCTCCGGAACTCCCTGTCCGAGTTCGGCTTGACCACGTCGGCCGGGAAGATATGGGTGTGCGCGTCGAAGAGGCGTCGGGGCAGCCAGTCCTCAAACTCATCCTGGAAGATGGCGCGGTCGGCGTCGGTGTAGGTCAGTCCTTGCATGGCGGTGTCTCTGGGTAGGAGCCAGGAATCGGACGAACCGTCCGGACTCCTGGCGCACGGGGTGCGGCCATATCATTCAGCGGT
>CAZUYI010000119.1:3490-7643 GCA_964624095.1 uncultured Verrucomicrobiota bacterium
CCTCGCGGCGGCCCAACCCCAACCGCTCGGCCGCCGTGCGGTTCGCCCGCAACTGCTCGTACAGGAGCAGGGTGAAGGCGATCACGTGATCGGCGTCATGGATCACGGTCCCGATCCGGTAGTCTTCGCCCATGAGGTAGGCATACTGGTGATTTATTTCCACCGGCTTGCAGAGCAGCCAGGCCATCGGGGCATCGGAGGCGAACAGGATGCGCTCCCGGGGGAAATGCGTCCAGAGGTACACCAGGATATCCGGATCGCTGATCGGCGAGGTGTCCACGTACGCGTTCGGGCAGGCGGCGATCCCGTCGAGCATGCCCTCGATGCAGCGCCAGTAATAGGCCCGCCCGACATGCGCCAACACGACCTTCAGGTTCGGGTACCGCCGGCAGAGCTCGACCATCTGCTTCTGGTTGGTCGGATCGGCCAGCCGCCTGGCTTTCGGGATGTGGAGCATCAGGATGAGGCCGCGCGCGTTCGCGTACTCGAGCTGCTCGGGCGTGAGCATGTCCGCGATCTCCACCGCCTCGCCGGTCTTGCCCACGGCCATATTCCGGTAGGGCTTGTAACCCAGCAGGCGGTACTGCTCGATACGCCGCTGCACGTCCTCGAGGCGGCACTGCGGCGTGACCAGCGCGAGCGCGAACCGCGCCCGATGATCGGAGAGGGAGCCGCTGTAATGCGACGCCTTCTCGATGTCAATATGGAAGCCCGGGGTGCTGAAGCTCAAGTGGCTGACCTCGCGGTCGGGCAGCGCGAGGCGCACGCAGTCCTCGTACTGTTCGAGGGTATGGCATCCGCCGAATTTGGAATAAATGCTCTTCGGCGGCAGCCCCTTGTCCGGCTTGACGGCCTCGGCCGGAAAGAGGTGGATGTGAACATCGAAAATCCGCTTCGGCAGCCAGTCCTCAAACTCGTTTCGGAAAATGGCGCGATCGGCGTCGGTATAGGTCAGTCCCTGCATGCTGTAAGACTCCCACGGGCTAGGCGGCGTGGCGGGGGCCCGTGTGCTCCCCGATCATCGGACCACTCGCTGGCAGGATAGGCCATCCTTCCGCGCAAGAAAACCATTTTCCCATTCCGCCCTATCCTTTTCCGCGGCGCGCCGGCGCCGGCCGCTCCCGCAGGGCGGCTTCCAGCCGACCGCAGACCCAGTCCGCGACGGCTTCGTCGGCGATGAGCGGCAGCTTCGTAAGGGCCACGGGCGGGCAATCGGCCTTGTAGCTCTGGACGCTGATATCGAGACCGGCCTGCGCCCACACAGACGCCAGGCGCCGGGCCGATTCGAGTTCGCGGAAGACGAGCCCGGCCAGGTGGCGACTGCCCTCGACGCCGGCGATCTGCTCCGGGTATCGTTGGGCGAATTGCTCGAGGCGCCGGAAATAGTAATCGCCGACCGCGCGGGTCCGTTCCGCGTTGGCCTGCGCCCAGCGCATCGTCACCAGGTAGGCCAGCGAGGCCAGTTCCTCCTGGCCGTTGGTGACCAGCGCGCCGAACAGGGGCAGCGCGTCGTAGCGGGAATCGAACAGCAATCGGGACGCCGGGTACTCGCCGCCCGGGAAGCCCTTGCCCACGGCGATCATGGCGGGCTTGAGCCCGACTTCGCGGACCATGAAAAGATCGGGATGCCAGAGGCAGGACTGGATTTCGTCCGCCGCGCACGGCACGTCGCGGGCGCGGCACAGGGCGTACACGCGCCTGAGGAAGGCGCGGGACAGGAGCCGGGCCCCGTAGTTCATCATCACGATTTCGTGGAGGAACCCGGCGATCTTCCAGGGAGGCCGGTCGTAGCGCTCGAAGGCGGCCCGGACGTCTTCGAACCGGTTCGGCCGCACGGCGCGGACCTCGAGCGCGCGCCGGCCGCGGAGCCGCGCGGCCAGGTCAGGCCACAGGCCGCGGGTCAGCTGGGCGACGATCGTGGTGCCGTGATAGTTGGCCGTGAGTTCGCCCTGGTCGTTCCCCACGACGAGCAGCATGGGAATCCGCCCCGCGTATGCCGGGCGCCTGGCGGACGGCTGCGGCGCGTAGAACCGGGCCAGCATGAGCTTCAAAGCGGCTTCCATGGCCAGGCTGCCGGTCTCGAGGTTGAGCACCCGGTCCAAGCCCGACGCGCGTGCGAGCGCTTCCTCGAGGCGCCGCGTGACATAGCCGCGGGTGTTGTTGTGGGTGGCGTTGGGAATGCCCAGTTGCCGCGCCAGCTCGATCAGCCGGTAGCCGGGGAAGGCGTGCCCGACCGGCGCGTGATAGTGCTCGCTCTTGAGCGTGAAATACTGGCGCCCGTCCTCGCCGATCCGGATGTACCCGTATCCCGTTAGCGGCGCCCGGTCCGTCCGCGTGGCTTCCGCGTAGGCCGCGGTGGTCGCGCCGGCCGCCGTGCGCCGCAGCGGCCGGCAGACAGCGGCGCCCGTGCGCGGCAGCAAGGCCTTAAGGCGGCGCTGGAACGCCGGCGGGAACATTGTCACGCGTTCACGCGCCAGCGCTCGAACGACGCGGAGCGGCGCGCCCGTGCACGCGGCGCGCGCCTCGCAGACGGCCTCGAGGTACTCGCGGCCGAGCAGATCGTTCAAGCTCAGGGTCAGCGGCACAAACGGCACAACGCGATGTGTCATGGCATGCTCCGGATCCTGTGGGCCAACGGACGAGGTCCCGTCCATCCGCCCGTGCGGGTTACGGGATCGTCACGGCCTCCCACCCCATGAACGCGGCCAGATCGCGCAGCGCCGAGAGCTCGCCGTCGTAGACCAGGGCCGCGTGGTGCGTGCCGCCCAGCCGGCTGTAGGCGGCCAGGAACTCCGCCACCGGCAGCCGTGCCCGGAACCAGCCGTGGACGCTGTTCGCCATGCGATCCACGCCGCGCACCGACTGCACGGCAACCGGGGCCAGGATCAGCCGGAACCGGCCGCCCGGCCCGGGCGCCAGGTTCACCCACACGGCGGGGCCGCCGCGCAGGCAGCCGACCGGCTTGACCGGGTTATCGGCTTCCGAGTAGGCGTACGTGATTTCCTGGAGCCGGGCGCGGCCGGCCAGCAGGGAGACGTTGACCTCGCCCATATGGCTGAGAAAGACCGTGTTGCCTTTCCAGTTGGGACAGAACATCTCGCTGAACGTCGTGTCCGGGTAGACCGAGAGGAGGGCGCCCATGAGGGCGGCGGTGAGCACGTCGCCCTCGCCGGCATAGCCGATCCCGCGCGCCATGGCCTTGCCGGCCTCGAGGAACGGGACCGCGGGGATGCCGGCGCGCCGGCGCACGTCGAGGAAATTAACCGAGAAGGCGGAAAGCCGCTCGGCCTCCAGCCAGCGCCGCACGGCCAATCCAACGCGGACGGACAGGCGGTGGGCCGCCGTGTCCAGGCCGGCCGTATCAAAGCGCGCGCGGTCGGCCTCGAGCTCGGCGTGGACGTCTGCCGGGCGGATGGTCTCGAAACGCCGGCCGATCGCGCGGCCGGTGTCGGGCACGACGGTAACGCCGAGCCGCCGCAGGTCGGCGGGCGGCACGGCGAAATCGCCCATGCCGCGGAACGGACGGCCGAGCCGGCCGACCCGGGCGCGCGCGAAGGCAGCGGCCATGCGGGCCGCGCGCGCGCGCCGGGCCACGCGCGCGAGCACATCGGACCGGCGCCAATGGCCCGCCTCGAGGACGAACGGCTTGCCGAGCCGCCACAGCAGGTTGCACAGGTCCTGAACGCCATGGATACCATGGTTGTACATGATCCGGGCGGGCTTCTGGGCGGGCCCGAACTCGTACTCGGGGGTCGTGTCCAGCACGATGACCGGGAGGCGCGTAGCGGCCAGCGCGGGCGCCGATTCGAGCGAGGGGGAATAGGCCAGGTGGAGCGTGACCACGGCGTCCACGCCCGCCTTCTCGAACGACGCGAGGGCGGCGCGGAATTCCGGGGCCAGCCGGCACACCGGGGCGCGCGCCACCCGCAGGCGCCGCGCCTCGAAGGCCCCGGCGATGGTCTGGTAAAAAGCCTCGATCTCCGCCCGGCGGTCGGGCGTGGTGCGGTCATACAGCTCGAGATAACAGGGCAGGAGCCCTATGCGTGCGGATGTCATGGCAGGTTCCTCTAAATAGATTTATCGTGCTCCGTTCGGCGATGGCGGCCGGGCGGAAGTTGGGACCCGCGCGATGAAGCGGCCCGGCAGGCAGCCG
>CAZUYI010000120.1:0-7575 GCA_964624095.1 uncultured Verrucomicrobiota bacterium
TACATCGAGCAGGTGCCCATGAAGCGCGGCTGCACCTACGAGGATGTCGGCAACGTGGTGGTCTTCCTGGCTTCGGACCAGGCCGGGTACATGACGGGCCAGGCCATCAACGTCACCGGCGGCCAGGAAATGCGCTAAGGCCGCGGCGTGAACCGGGCCTTGCCCGGCCGCTGCCCGGGGCCGGGTTCGAGCGCGCGTCCGGGAGGAACAAGGGCGTGGCGGTCACACGATGCCTGGCGGTGGATCTCGGGGCGTCCGGCGGGAAATGCTTCGCCGGCCTGTTTTCCGGCGGCGGCTTCGAGATGCGCGAGGTCCACCGCTTCGAGCACGAGAGCGTGGCCTTTTACCTGCCGGACGCCGCCGGGCGGCCGGTCGAGCGGCGGGTCTGGGACGACACCCTGATCTATGCCCAGATCCTGGCCGGCCTGCGCGCCTGCCGCCGCGAGATCGGGGATCGGCTTGACGCCGTGGGCCTTGACACCTGGGGAGCCGACGGGCATGTGATCGGGCCCGACGGCGACCTGCTGGGCAAGATGTACGCGTATCGCGACCACCGCCTCGACGGCATGATCGAACAGGTCAAGGCGCGTATTGGCCCCGAGCGCCTCTACGCCTTGACGGGTATTCATTTCCAGCCGTTCAATGTCAGCAACCAGATCCTCTGGTTGGTCCAGAACCGCCCGGCGCTGCTGCAGCCCGGATGCCGGTACGCGCCGATCCCGTCCCTCTTTTACTATTATCTCGGCGGCGCGCTCCGCGTGGATTCCACCTGGGCCAGCGTGACACAACTGATGGATGCCGGGGCCCGCGAGTGGAGCCCGGACATTCTCGAGGCGCTGGGTATCCCGCCGGGCTTCCTGCCGCCGATCGTGCCGCCGGGCACATGCGTCGGCGTCCTGCAGGATGGGGTCGCGCGGGCGGCGGGCCTGAACGCCGCGCGGCTGATCGCCGTCGGCGGGCACGATACGGCCAGCGCCTACGCGGCCGCGCCGGCAGCCGATCCGGGCGGCGCGCTGATCGTCAGCTCGGGCACCTGGTCCCTGGTCGGGCGGCTGGTGCCCAACCCGATTACGACGCCGGATGCCATGACGCGCAATCTGAGCAACGAGGGCGGGATCGGCCATACGCGCCTGCTGCGGAACTGCATGGGCGGCTGGCTGGTCCAGGAACTGCGCCGCGAGTGGCGCGAGGCCGACGGCCGCGAGACGCCGTGGCCGGATCTGTACCGGGCGGCGCGCGAGGCGCCCGCGTTTGCGGCGCTCGTGGATCCGGACGACCCCGCGTTGTACAACCCGGCCAGCATGGAGCAGGCACTGAAGGCCGCCTGCCAGAACGCCGGCCAGCGGGCGCCTGCCTCGCGCGGCGGCCTGGTCCGCATGGCGTACGAGAGCCTGGCCTTGAAGTACCGCTGGATCAACGAAGCCCTGGCCGAAGTCTGCGGCCGGCGCGCGACGGTCGCCCATATCGTGGGCGGCGGGTCCCGCAACGAGTTGCTCAATCAGTTCGCCGCCAACGCGCTCGGCGTGCCGGTCCTGGCAGGGCCGGTCGAAGCCACGGCCGTTGGGAACCTGATGGTGCAGGCGCTGGGGTTGGGCCTGCTGCCCTCGCTGGCGGACGCCATCCCCCTGATCCGCCGGGCCTTCCCGATCCGCGAGTTCAGGCCGGCCGATACGGACGCCTGGGATCGGGTCTATGCGCGGTTCCTGGACCTGGGCTTCGGCCGCTAGCCGGCGGTCCCGGAACGGACGGCTAGCCCGGCTTCGACGCGGCGCGACGTCCCGGCGCAGCCCGGCCGGGCTCGACATCGAACACCGCGGCGAGCACGGTGTGGTCGGAGGCTTTCGGCGCGCGGCGCGGCGCGAGATCAATATCGCACGACAGGCACGCAGCCGCCAGGGGCGCGGTGGCCAGGATATGGTCCACGCGCCAGCCCATGTTGCGCTCGACGGCGTTCGCCGTGCGGTAATCGAAGAAGGTATACTGCCCGCCCTCGGGGTGGTGCTTGCGGAAGACGTCCGTGAATCCCCAGGCGCGCGTACGCTCGAAGGACGCACGCACGGACTCGTGAAAGCAGACGTGCTGCGTTTGCTGGTCGGCGTTGTGAATGTCCAGGGCCTCCGGCGCCACGTTCAGGTCGCCCACCCAGACCAGCGGAGTGCGGGGCGTGAAGTGGCGGTCGAACCAGGCCCGCAGCCGCTCGAACCAGCGCAGCTTGTACTGGTACATGGGATGGTCGAGCGCCCGGCCCTGCGGCACGTAGGTGTTCACCACGTGGATCGGGCCGCAGCGGGCCGCCACCAGCCGGGTCTCGTCCGCCGGCTCCCCGTCGTCCAGGCCAAACCGCACGTCGGCGGGCGGGACCCGGCTCAGCAGGGCCACCCCGTTATAGGCCTTTTCGCCCCGGTACACCGCATGGTACCCGGCGTCCGAGAAGGCCGCCTCGGGAAACTGGCCGTCCTGCACCTTGGTTTCCTGGAGGCTCAGCACGTCCGGCCGGCGCGCCTCGAGCCACGCAAGCACGGCCGGAAGCCGCGAGCGGATCGAGTTGACGTTGAACGTGGCGATGAGCATACCCGGCTTACGACTCGGTCCAGCGCAGGAAGAGAGTGGCCGTCCAGCCGCTGAGATCGTCGTCCGAGAGCCGGTCCAGGTCCGATCCGTTGACGAACCGGTAGCCGGCGCCCAGGCCCAGCTCGAGGGTCGAGGTGAGGTTGAACTCCAGGTTCACGCCCGGCTCGGCCACGAACAGCCCGGCCGTGGAATCGTCCCCGGCCTGGCCGGCGTTGCGGGCCTGGCCGCCCCCGATGAATCCGCTGAGGGATCCGTGGAAGAGCGCAGCGGAGAAGAGGGTATAGTCGGCATGCGCGCCGGCGTACCAGAAATCGAAGGCACGCAGCCGGACGGCGCCGTGCTCGGTTTCGACGGAATTGATCAGGCCGTACCCGCCGAGGCCCAGGTAGAGCGTGCGGCCGAGCGCGGCACCCAGCAGGCCGCCGGCGAGTTGCGTGTCTTCGTCCGCGAGCGTCGTGAATTTCACCTCCGGCCGGACGAAGAAGCTCCAGTCGTGCTCCCGGGTGTCCAGGAGCGCATGAACCGGTTCCGCCCCGGAAGCCAGGGCGGCAGGCAGGCAGAGCAGCGCCGCGAGAATCCATTTCATGCGTGTACCTCCTGATGCGTGGATGGCCTCAGGCAGGAATCCTATCACCAGCGCCCGGCAATATCGAGCGGTAAGTACGGGCCGGCCGGTCTTACGGCAGCCAGCCGGTGGCCCGCGCCAGAAGCCGTCCATACTCCACCATGTTCGGCCACGAGACGTCCGGCGGCACGCCATGATCGCAGCCGGGCACGTAGCCTCCGGATCGGATGACCGGTCCGATCCGATCGAGTTCGTCCCGAATGGCCGTTCCGCCCCGGGCGATGGCGCGCTTGTCAATGCCGCCGACGTAGGCCATGCGCTCGCCGAACCGGCGCCGGTAGGCTGGCAGGTCGTTCCCGGCGGCCACTTCCTGCGGATCGTTCATGTTGAATCCGCACTCGATCCAGAGCGGAATCAGCTCGCCGACGTACCCGTCGGAGTCCATGGCGTAGATCGGGACGCCGGCCCGGCGCGCCTGGTCTCCCCAGCGGAGCCAGGCGGGCATCAGGAAGTCGCGGCACATGGCGGGCGAGATCATGGCCTTTTCCTTGTAGGCCATGTCCTCCGATAGGTGGAGGCAGTCCGGGATGCAGTGCTGGAACAGCCGCTCCAGGAGCGCGCTCACGTGGTCTGTCCAGAACTCGGCCATGGCCTTGACCAGAGCCGGCTGCTCAAGGAACGCCAGGCAGAGCCCCTCGAATCCCATCCATTCGCGCAGTTGCCAGAACGGCCCGGAAACCGACACCTCGAGATACCAGTCGCGGTCCCGCAGCCGGCGGCAGCGCTCCCTGAAATCCGGGGGAAACCGGGCCGGGTCGTCTGCCCGGTACCGCGTTTTCAAGGTCTCCCAGTCGTCGCGGGTTTCGACCGGACACCGAATCCAGCGCCGCGTGACGAAGTCCAGTTTGCCGTGCCGGCCCCCCAGGTAGTGCGGGTCGTACGCATCAGAAATCTCGCAGATGTTTCCCTTCCAGTCCTGGACGACGAGTGTGCCGGCCCGGCGTTCGAGCACGGTGGGTTCGAACTCGGGAATCATGGAGAAGACGACCCCCGGCTGCCCGCGGACCGCGGGCGGGTCCGGCGTCACGCCGATCGCCGTGCAGAGGCTGGCAAACCAGTTGGCGCCCGCCGGCAGCCCCTGCGTGCGCCAGGCGCGCAGGGTGGATTCCCGCGGCCGGCCGGGCTGGAAGGGGACAACGTCCGGCGTGCCGAATCGAAGAGCTTCAATCATGCGGTCGCGGGGGGTCATGGGCGTGCCGGCAGGTGTGGGTCCGCCGGGCGTGGGGCGCCGCGGGCGGTCTCGGGCTGTTCCGGGGGCGGCCCTGCGGCGGGCGCTTGAATCGAGTCCCACAGCGGCGGGTCAAAGGGCGCGGCGCGGCCGGGACAGCCGGCCCGTTTGCACACCTGGCAGCTTCGGAATTCGATGTCAGTCGCGAAGGATATGCCTGAGGTGCTCTTGGTCGGGACCATGACCCACGAGGGCGTCAGCTCGACTCCGATGCGGCCCGCGACATCGCCCAGCAGCGCAAAGAGCAGGCTCTGCTGCTGAATGGGCCACACCTCGGCTTCCCCGGAACCGGGCTTCATGGACGACAGCGTGGACAGCCGGAACCGGCGCTTGAGATGGTCGGCCAGGTGGCGGACGGCGCAGCCCAGGGCGGCGGTCTTGATCGTGTCCCACCAGAACGCCGACAGCGGGTCGCCGGGGGGCAGACGGACGGCATCCAGTTCGCGGCCGCAGGTGGCGACGAAGGGGAAGACGCGTTGCAGCCGGTCAAGAGTCGCCCGCAACAGGCGGCTCGTGAACACGATCCCGCCGATGCAAACCGTGTCCGCCCCCCTGGCTTCGATGAACGATTCTGCATACAACGCCTTGGGCCGGCCGACCGCCCGCGCCCGGTCCACCAGCCGCTCGAACGCCCGGGCATCGTCCGTGCCCGGCTCCAGGCGGACGCGGCGGAGCAGGGCGCCGACATCCAACGCGAGCGGAATATGCGCGAGAGTGTCTATCATAAACGGGTCCCGCCCCAACGGCCAGATCCTTCCAGACGACGCGGCCATGATACGACAGCGGACGGCGTTCGCCAATGCTGTTTCGCACGCGCGCGGTCAAAGGGATTCGCACAAGCCGTGCGAGCGCCATCGGCAACAAGGTGATGGGAAAAGAGGTGTTGGACAGGCGGGTCCCAGCGTGAAGGGAGCGGAGTCTGGGTGCCCGCCCGTGCCCGGGCACCATCCAAAAAGCCGCGGTTGGCCGAGAAACAGGCAATGACAGCCAGCCCGGGCACGCCGGCGGCGAGGATCATGATCGGGCCCGCGTGCTTCACCGCGCCCGCGGACCACGCCCCCGCGGCACAACATCCAGCGCTGTAGGACCACCATGAACGTCACGTACACCCACAGGATGCCCTGCGCCATGCCGGCCACGAATCCCACCGGGTGCTTCCACAGGATGCCGGCCGCGGCGAGCACGATCAGCGTGCCGTGTACGATCACGTCGGCTCCGGCTTCCCCCTGTGACATGGCGCCAACGGTCCGTTCCGCGGGGTCCGGGCTCGTCCGCGAATCCTCCTGCAGCCGGAGAGCCAGGGCGGTGTCCCATTTCCAGAACGAGAGCCCCTGGGCGATGATCGTGAAGAAACCGCCGCAGACCAGCAGAATGACCAGCGCAATCCAAAGTCCGACCGGGAATGGGCCGAGGCCGTGCGTCAGAAATGTCATGGCTCCTCCGTGAATGGCGGTGAATGGGCGTGGCAGACTTCCGGCCCTTGCCATGGTATGCCCGGCATAGATCAATCCGGGGATGACCGTTCCGGGACACCGCAGCTACGGCGGCCGGAACAGCCCGTCCACTCGAATTCTGGCATGTGCCGGAAGGTCCGGCAATCTTATGCTTTTGCGTCGCCGGTGGGCGTGAAATCCATGTGCTGTACCGGAATGGACCCGGAAACGACCTCGAGGAATGGTTGGCCGTTCCGTACGCCGACGGTGCCATATCCGGTTGCGGTGCACAAAAACGCGCGGAAATCTCCGGGAATGGGCGGCTGGAGATGCAGGGTTTTCTCCACGGCGTCATATCGGGCTCCGCTCAGGGCTTGCAGCAGCCCGTAGGACGACATCGCACGCGCGTACCAGTGGCCGCATTCGTATTCATCGAACGGGTTGCGCCACCGGCCGTCGTAGCGGGCGCGCACGGCGCGGACGAGGGCGAGCCCTTCAGCGACCTGGCCGGTCATGATCAGATGGGACGCCGCCTGGTATTCGATGCCCGTCCAGACCTCGTCGCAGTAGACGAACGGGAGCGATGGCTTCCCGCCCTTCGGCCACGAGCACAGCAGCAGGCCGCTCTCCTGTGGGAAGGCGAAACCGGGCCGCTGCGGGTTGGCGTGATCGGACAGCGACTCGCGGAAGTTGTGGTTGAATACGGAAGCCAGATGACGGGCCGTTTTCCGCTCGTCAATCACGGGTCCGACGCCGCAGCATCGGGCCAGCCAGTCGCCCAGCACGCCGTCGGATAGGCACCCCGCCCCATACTGGTACTTCGGCCCTTCCTTTTGCAGCAGCGCCAGGGTCTCCGGGGAACGGGCCTTGCCGGGTACCGCCGCCGCAGCTGCCGGGTCGCCTGCCCGCAGCCCCTGCCACTGCACCTTCTGAATGAACCACTCGCCGTTCCACAGGGTCGCGGTCATGGCACGCCGGCCCCGGTCGAACAGCGCCTGGTAGCCCGTGACATCATCGTCGAGCGCGCGGCCCATCTTGACGGCGGCGGCGAGCGCGCCGAGATAGAAACTGGTGCCCATGCCATCCGCGCCCCAGAACTCGATGTCGTAGGTAGTGTGGTGCGGTTCGACCAGCATTCCGGTCCGGTCCGGATCCCAGGCGGCAATGCAGTAGTCGAGACTGCGCCGGGCGGCCGGCCAGAGAGTCCGCAGCCAGCCGGTATCGCCGCTGATACGCCACTCGCGATGCAATTTCATGATGCCGCCGAGCTGCCCGTCGGCGGCGGCGTGAAAGCCGTGGCCGGTGGGCCCGATCGGCAGCGCGGCGCGGAATGCCTGATGGCCGCGCGCGTCCTGGCTGACCAGGAACTCGGTCTCGCGCAGGCTGCGTTCCAGCGACGGGAAGAGATGCGGCATGGCCTGGGCGTAGTTCCAGACGTGCGTGCAGCTGCCCGGACAGCACCCGCGTGTGCTGCTGCAGCCTTCCCAGCCCCAGAAGCGGCCGTCGGCCTGTCTCAGGCACGTGGGAGACTTGAGGATGGCGAGATTGGCCGCCGCCGACTCGACCGCCTCGGCGGGCAAGGTCGTGTCGTAAAAGCAGTGGCAGAACGCCGCGCTGGCCTGGCGCAAACGGCTGTACTGGTTGCGCCAATACTCGACGACGGCGGTCAGGTTCGCGAAGCGCGCAGCGTACCATGGGGCGTAATAGGGGGTTGCAGC
>CAZUYI010000121.1:0-7437 GCA_964624095.1 uncultured Verrucomicrobiota bacterium
TGCGGATATCGCAGTCTTGTGCCTGGACCGGCTGCGCGGTCACGGTCCCGGCAGGCTCCGAATCGAGCAGGGCCGGCGTCAATGTCTTGATTTCAGCCGCGAGCTTCCCGAACTCTTCCCAGAGCGGCACGTAGGCTGGCTTGTATTTAAAGTACAGGATGCCGGTGGCGCCGGATATCAGCGACAGGTAGGTTTGGCAACGCTGCTCGGCCGGAGTCGGTTCGCGGTAGCATCCGGACGCCATCCCCGCCAGCGGCACGATCCAAAACGGCGCGCGCCGCTCGCTGGTGATGCGTCTGGCGCCGTCCGCGAGCATGGCGACGTGCGTCGGGCGCCCACTGCCGGTCCGCCAATACGCGTCGATACAACCGACATCCCAGCCGTCGGAAAACTGGATCTGGATACAGAAGATCGCGAACGTCGGGTGGTACGGGTCCATCTTCTTCAACGCATCGTGCAACCCGCACACGGCGGCGCGGTCCGGCAGATTGGGTTCGCCGACCGTATACCAGGCCAGCAGCGCCGGATGCTCGACGAGCGGCGGGAGCCCGGCCATATATTTCGGGTACAGCTCGGCATACTGCTCCTTGAACCCGGTGCCGGCGTGGAACAGGCCGGGGATTACCTTGAGCCCGAGTTCCTGCGCGGTATCGAGGTAGGCGCGCCACTCCGCCATCTTCGCGCCGTCATCCCAGCCGCTGGCCCGCTCCGGGTGGGTCTGTTCGATGACCGCGCAGTTGAACCCGAGCGCCGCGATTTCAGCCAGGGCCAACCGGGGCACGTGCGTGATGCCGTAAGGGAAGAAGAGGCGGCCGTCAACCACGGCGCCGTGACGGCTGGTATTGAATTTCACCGCGTTCGCGGCGGGCTCGCGTTTGACCAATGTCGCGGAACTGCGTCCGAGGACGCGCTCGCCGCGGCGCAGCTCCATTCTCAGGGCATGGGTCCCGGCCGGCAACCCGGCGATCGGCACCGTGATCTTGGCAAGCGGCTGCGCCGGCCGTGTCGCCTGCCAGGCGACCGCGGGCGCGTCGCCCAGGACCAGGTGCGTCTCCACGCCCGCGAGCGCCTCGGCACCGACGTTTGCCCGCAGCCTGACTACGGCCTCAGGCTCATCGGTGTAATACGTGAGCTCGAAGATGCCGGACAGCGTGTCGGGCGCGTGGAAACGGACCGGCTGCGCATACGCCAGCGTCTCGCGGGTCTCCGGGTCGCGCACGAACAGGTCGGCGCGCAACCGGCCGCCGCCGGCCAGACTGACCGGCGCGCTCGCGTTCACCAATCCGCGCGCCGGCACCGAAACGATCTGCTCGGCTGGCGCCCCGGGCGCCGGACCGACCTCGGAGGTCACGGCCAGCGCGACGGCCGCCGTGCGCGCCTGGTCGCTGTTGTTCTGAATCGTGAACCGCGCTTCGAGCGTCGCGTGCTCGGCGTCGTACTCGTGAAAGCTCAGGTGCGGAACGGCGAAGTACGCGTAGCGCCCGAGATCGACCGCGGGCGCCTCGACCATCCCGAACCGGCTCGGCACATTAAACCGACGCGAGAACGTCGGCGACCAGGCCGAATACTCTTTCAGCCCCTGGTTGCCGCGGGACAGGTTCAGGCGCCAGACCGGCGTGGTCCGCCCGACACTGGCGGACAGGGCCGCGAACGGGACCGCTATCTCCATGGACCAATACCCCATCCCGTGCGCGACGGCGACGGTCCAGTGCGCGTCCCAGGTGATGTCGCCCTCGTACGAATCGGCCTGTGTCCCCAGTGCGTTGGCGGCGAAGCGATAGTAAAAGGCGCTCGCCTCCGGCCTGTCCACGGGGTTGAGGTGGATCTCGACCGCATCGTCGCGCTGCAAGCGGCCGTCCCGCTCCGTGACCGTCGCCTCGATCTGCGGCCCGAGCGGCAGGTTCGGGGTCGTGACGCCCGCCTGCTGCATCCGGAACCCGAAATAGAGCTGCGCGCCGTCATGGCCGAACCGGGCGTCCGTCGCTTCTTTCGGCGCCGAGCCGTCCTCGATCAGGCTGAATGCATGCCGCTCCGCGGTCTTCCAGCAGGCGTCATCGAGCCTGCCGTCAATGACCGGCGCTGTCTCGAACCGCGCCCAGCGCGCATGCGGCAGAGGGCGCGGCTCGTCGGCGAGCGCAGCGGCTGCGGTCAAGAGGAGGACGGAGCTGTGGATTGCCTGTTTTGCGAGCTGTATCACGGTGTTCCCATCCTGGTTGCCGTCCGAACACAGACCGGTTCGGCCGGGGACCGCCGGGCGCCGGCGTCCTCGGCACAACAGTATCCGTCTATCGCAGGTACGGCGCGCGATCGACGTAGGCGTTGGCGACCGTGCCGGTCTCCATCTGCAGCCCATCGAGCCAGTACGTACCCGGGACTTCGGGGGAAAGGCAGAGTTTGCCCATGAACGCTTGAGTGCTCGTGAAGCTGTACACGTAGCGCTGCCACGCGCCGGTCAGAGTGAAGGGCCGGTTGTGCCGAGTAGAGCCGATATCGACCAGCAGCGTCGGGGTCGCGTTCTCGGCCGCGGGCTCGGCCTTGGCATAAAACGAGAACGTATACTCGGCCGGGCGCATGGCCGCGAAATGACTGACCGCGCCGCGTTTCAGGCGCGGCGTCACGTTCGCGATCTTCAGGCTCTTCTCGCCGAACATCGCCGTCGTCGGGTCCACGGCAATGGTCGGGAACGTATCGCGCCCGAACTGCTCAACGACATAATCCGGCACACCCGCAACCAGGAACGCGTACCAATCGCCGCGGATGTGACTGTAATACCAGCAATCGGCGAGCCCGGGATTGGTATCGATTTCAAAACTGCTGTTGGGCACGAGGTTGACGACGGCGGCCGCCGCGGAGGGCGCCGGCGGGTCCTCGGCGCGCAGGACGGCCGGGAGCGCGGTGACCAAGGCGACGGCGGCGGCCAGGATTCTGTTCATCGTTCGTATCCCCTTGCTGCTTGCCTCCGGTTAAGGCATGCGGATGACGAGTTTCAGCGGACGGTCTTTGGACGCGCGCGAGATGTCAGCCGAAACGGCGCCGAGCCGGTCGCCGGCGCGCGCTTCGACCCGGTGCGGCCCGGCCGGATGCACGCCGTCGGCGTCATGTACGAATTCGGTGACCGGCAGATCGCGCGAGCCCGAACCCACGGCGTACCCCGCATCGTCCGTGACGGCCTCATGCTCGAGCCGGCCGGCGCGGTCCTTGACCGTAACCGTCGCGCCGCCCAGCGCGTTCCGGTCGCGATCCACGACCTGCACGCGCAGATACCACTGGCGCAGCGCGCGGCTGCCCCGGAGGAACAGCTTGCTGCCGCCGCCCGGGAACTCCGTCCAGGGCGTACAGTTGATCAGGGTCACCGTCGTGCCTTCGCCGCCTTTCCAGGCGCCGACATTGCTGTACTGGACCGGCGAATCCTCGAAGACGCCGTCGCGCAGGACCGTGTCCCGCTGCAATGACAGCGCCGAGCAGGAGCGAAACGTCAAGCCGCTCAAAACCGGCGACGGCGTCCCGACCATGCTCAGTGGCGTACGGCAGCGTTCGAACCGGGTGTTGATGATGCGGAGGCCATGAGCAGCGCGGCCGCTGACCTGGATGCCGGACTGCACGATACGGCTGTCGCGGATCGTGGCATGGCCGTTCGAGTACCGGATCGCGGCCCCGCTGATCGTCGAGTGATGGACATGCAGGCACGTGCCGCCGACGGTCAGAACACGGTGCGCGCCGGAAAAATGCAGAGTCTCGCCGCGCGACGGCAGGTCCTCCGCGCCGATCACGAGCTCGCCGCCGCGGCCGATGGCGATATCAGCGGTCGAGACGACCGTGCGCGCCGCGAAATCGTAGCAAAAACAATCCGGGAACATCAGGTCTTGGGCGATGCTCCGCAGCGTGTTGCCCGGGCCCAAGAGCACGATCGTGTTGTGCTCGGAGTCGAAACGGGCGCCGCCCCATAGAGTGCCCGCGCAGGCGAGGCAAGCGGCAAGCAGTACGCGATGGTCCATCATCTACTCGAGCCTAGCGCAAATTATTCGCGAACGAGCCTCGTGCAATCCCCTCCGCCCAGGGCGGGCACGCCTGACGCTCTCTCCTGCCCACGCCCCGTCGTGTTTCGCGCGGCCTGTTTACCGTGCCCTGCCCGGCACAGGCAGGCGCCATGCCGCGCCCAAAACGACCGAGTGATACATAGCAAAGAACAAGGCTCTTGTCAACCCCCCCCTTTTTTTTAAAATAGTTGTATGCTATTGCGGTACAATGTGTTAACTATAAGAATCGGCTGTTCGTTTCCGCTTGCGAACGGTGCGCGCCGCGGGGTCATCGAACAACCCGGTTACGACCACTGGGAAAGACGGAGTCTGCCAAGAAACGGCGCGTTCCGTCCCTAACACGCCAGGACACGCCAACACGTGCGCCGCCGCACCATTCTCACCTATTTTCTTTGACAGCGCATCCGGGATTCGTATCGTACAGACCATGAATACGCCTCTCGCCGCCTATCCCGCCGCGGGCCGTGCCTTGTCCTACGGCGGGCGCCTGGCCGCCAGCCTGCTGGCGGCAGCTTTGTCGCTCTGGGTTGCCCGGCGCGTGTATCTCAGCCAGCCGGTGACCACGGACGAGAACAGCTACGTGTTCCAGGCGCATACCTTCAGCGAGTTGCGCCTGCGGCGGCCCGTGCCGGTGCCGTACGAGCTGTACTGGCAGAAGATGGTCATCATGGACGAGCAGGCGCTCTGGGTGACGCGCTACCCGCCGGGGCACCCGCTGTGGCTGACGCTGGGCGTCTGGCTGGGCGACGTGCGGCTGGCCGTCGCCCTGGCGGCGGGTCTAAGCGTGTGGCTGCTGACCGGCTGCGCGCGGATGCTGGGCGCCCCGGCGTGGCCGACGGCGATCTTCCTGCTGATCAGTCCATACTTCCTGTTCATGCACGGCACGCTGCTCAGCCACACGAGCGGCATGACGGCCGTGGCCGCGATGCTCTGGGGCTATCTGCGCTGGCGGCTGCGCGACCGGCTGGACGGCGCCGCGTTGGCGGGGCTGGCCTGGAGCCTGCTGTTCCTGAACCGCACGTTCACTGCCCTGCTGGTCGCCATCCCGTTCGCGCTGGACGCGCTCCTGGCGCTCCGGCGCGACCCCACTCGCCGGCAATGGCGCGGGGCGATCCTGTTCGCCGGCTGCGCGGCGCTGGGCGTGCTGGCCTACCTGGGCTACAACCGGGTCATCACCGGCTCGGCCTTCCAGCCCACCTACCTGTATTATGGACGGGACGAGGGGCTGGGGTTCAACGACACCTGGCTGGGCCAGCACACGGTCGGCCGGGCGCTGGAGAACCTGCTGGGGAACACCCGGCTGCTGGACCGTTGGCTGCTGATGGGCGGCGGGGCGCTGGGCCTGTTCGCGCTGCTCGTGGCATTGGGCTGGACCCGCCGCTGGAGCCGGCTGGCCCTGCTCGGCATTCTCGCGGTTCCGCTGGGGCACCTGTACTTTTTCCACCCGGGCGTCAACATCTGCGGCCCGTTCTACTGGTTCGAGATGCTGCCGTTCTTCGCCCTGGCCTGGACGCTCGCCGCCGGGAAACTGGCCGGCCTGCGCCGGCCGGGCCTGCGCCGGGCAGCGGCAGCCGTCGGCCTGGCCGCGCTGGCCGGGATGGCCGTGCTGTCGGCGCGCTTCATGCGCCGGGAAGCACCCGGCATACCCGCCCAATGGACCCTTGCCGAGCGCGCGCAGTTGAGCCGGGTGCTGCGCGCCGCGCCGCGCCGCGCGCTCGTCATCCTCCAGGGGTTTCCCTGGAATATCACCGACTGGCTGGTGTTCAATCCGCGCGGGCCGGCCAGCGATCCGCTGCTGTTCACCGACCAGGGCGGCCGGAACGCGATCATCACCCGCACGCATCCCGACCGGGCCGCCTTTTTCCTCAAGGCCTGGGAGCGCACCCGGCTGGAGCCCATCACCGCCCCGCTCCCGTTCTTCCAGCGAACCGCCTGGTGCGATATCCGGCACCGGACCGGCCGCGCGACCGGGCCCGGGGACGATCCGTCCGCCGGGCGCGAAGCCGGCCCGGGCGACAGGCCCGATTACCTGGCCATGGGCTACTACATCACCCTGCCGCCCGGCCGGTTCCGGGCCGCGTTCGACCTGGACATCGAGGCGCCGGACCGCGCGAGCCCGTGCGCCATCCTCGACGTCAGCGCCGAGAGCGGCCGGCGCATCCTGGCCCGGCAGGAGGTCGGCGCGCTCCCGGCCCGGACCAACGTCTGCCTCGACTTCGCGCTCGAGGGCTACGCGGAAATCGAGCCGCGCGTGCTTTACCGCGGCGGGCGCGTGCGGTTCCACGGCGTCACCTTGACCGACGCCGACTGACCGCGTGCGCGGCGCCGGGCCGGGCTCAGAACGCGAGCTCCCGGTCAATGAAGATCTGGTGCCACAGTTCGAGGATCACCAGCGACATGACCTGCTTGACCGGCACGAAATCCCGGCGCAGCATGCCGTCCACCAGCGCCTTGACGCGGGCGGGGTCGAAGTAGCCGCGGCGCCGCACGCGTTCCTCGTTCAAGGTGGCCCGAATCCACTCGCGCACCGCAGGATGCTCGAACAGGTACTCGACGGGAAAGAAAAACGGGATTTTGCGGCGCCGCACCACCTCGGGCGGGAGCAGCCGGGCCGCCAGGCGCCGCTCGATGATCTTGTCCCGCAGTCCGCGCGTCTTGAGATGGGGCGGCATCTGGAACGCCAACTCGATGAGGCGGTGATCCAGGAAGGGGAGCCGGACCTCGAGCCCATGGGCCATGGCGTTCTTGTCCTGCCGGATCAGGGCCCAATCCTGGAGCCAGTCGGCATACTGCAGCTTGAGGAGCCGGTCGAGGAACGGCCCGCCGTCATCGCGCACGGGTGGAATCCAGGCGTCGCCGGCGGCGGCCCGGAAGGCATCCGTATAGATGGCGCGCCGCTCGTCGAGCGACCAGAGGGTCTTGAGTGCCACGTAATTTTCGGACAGCGTCCGCCGGTCGTACTGCCCGAGGAAGTCGAGGACCCGCGCCTTGCCGGTGGCGCCCAGGTAGGCCGGGAAGGCAAAGAACCGGTTCAGCAGGGACACCGGCGCGGCCCGCAACGCGGGCAGCGCCGCCCCGCGGCGCAGCCAGCGGGGTACGAGCCGCCGGTACGCCTCCGCCCACGGGATGATCTTGTGGAACGAGTACCCGGCGAACATTTCGTCCGGGCCCTCGCCGCCGAGTACGACCTTGACGTCCCGGGCGGCCGCCTGCGCCAGCTTGTAGAAGGCCACGATGAGCACATCGCCCACCGGCCGATCCATGTGCCAGACCACGCGCGGGAGCAGCTCGAAATCTTCCGGCTGGCACCGGATCTCGTGGTGCATCGTGCCGAGCCGGCGCGCCGTCTCGGCCGCGGCGGCCGTCTCGTCTATCGGCGAATCGAAACCTATCGAGTAGG
>CAZUYI010000122.1:0-7434 GCA_964624095.1 uncultured Verrucomicrobiota bacterium
GTGGCACCAGACCAATCGCCGGTTCTATTTCGAGTGCGGCGACCTCTACGCGGCCTTCCTCAAGGGCAACCTGCTGGTGACCACCTCGAACCTGTTCCTGACCGCGGAGGCGGCGCGAGCCGTGGGCCCGTTCGCCGCCCTGCGCTACCTGCACGATTACGAGTATATCTTCCGCGTCCTGCTGGCCTATCCCGGCCGGGTGCTCTACCTGCATGATGCGCCCTTACTCCAATACCGGCTGCACGGAGGCAACACACTCCACCAGGGCGCGCGGGAAGCCCGGGAGCAGAACCGCGTGCTCGTGTGGACCTACCTGCTGGCCGGGCTGCCCCCGGAGTCCCGTCCGCGCGCCGAGGCCGGCGCGCGACGCCTGGTCGAACTGGAAGCCGAGCTGGCCGCCGTCCGGCGCCAGCAGCGCATTCCCCGGCTCCTGCGTCCGGCGCTGGACGCGCTTTATCGCCGCTTCTGCTCATGAGCTGGCGCACCTTCCATTCCGCCGACCGGCTCGCCGCCTGGTGCGAGGCGCGGCGGGCCGGGTTCGACACCGTGTCGTTCGACCTGTTCGACACGCTCCTGGTCCGGCGCGTGCACGACCCGGACCTCGTCAAGCGGCCGGTGGCGCGCTTCATCGCCGAGCGCGTCGCGGCGGCCGGAGCCCCCGCCCGCGACCCGGCTCTGGTTCTGCGGCTGCGCGGCGCGCTCGAACGGCGGGACCGGCGCCGGTACGCGGAGACGCTCGATTCCGAGGCGTGCTATCCCGAGTTCATGGCCGCGCTGCTGCGCCGCCTGGCGCCCGGCCTTCCGGTGGCTGCGCTCGAGGCGATGCTGAAGGAGGTCACCGAGTACGAGCTGGGCCTCGAGAGCCGGATGCTGGTCCCGCGTGCCGCGCTGCGGGACTGCCTCGAACGACTGGGCCGGGCCGGCACGCGGCGGCTCGTCATCTCGGACATGTACCTGCCGGCGTCCCACCTGGCGCGCCTGATCGAACGCGCGGGGCTCGGCCCGCTCGTGGACGGAGTGGTGTCCTCGGCCGAGACGCGCCGCACCAAGGCGTCCGGCGCCGCCTGGCCCTGGGTCCGCGAGCGCTACGGGCTGGACCCGGCGCGCTGGCTGCACGTCGGCGACAATCCGATATCCGACGGTCTGCGCCCGTCGGCGTTCGGGCTGCAGGCCGCCGTGCTGCGGGATCCGGGCGAGCGGGCGCGCAAGGCGGTGGCGCGGCGCTACTGGGACATGGCGCAGGTGCGCCCCTTCTGGCGCGGCCGGCTGCTCCAGCAACTGGCCTTGCCGCTCGAGTCCGAGAACGGGCCGCGCCATCCGCTGTACGTGGCCGGCTACACCGTGTTCGCGCCGCTGCTGTGCGGGTTTATCCACCACGTGGCGGACCAGTGCCGCGCGCGGGGCATCCGGCGGGTCTATTTCTGTTCGCGGGAAGGCGGCCTGCTCCGCCAGATCTGGGAGCGCGTGGCGCCCTCGCGCTTCGCGGGGGAACCCGCGCCGGAGGCGCGGTACCTCTACGTCAGCCGCCGGGCCCTGGCCGGGCCGGCCTGCGCGGCGCGCGGGCTGGACGCGGAGAGCGCCGCCATCGCCTTTCTGCCGGCCGCCAACCGCGACCTGCGCGATCTGTGCCGCATCTTCGGGCTCGATCCGGGCGCCCTGGCGCCGCACCTGCAGCGGCATCGCCTGCGCCCGGACGACGTGCTCAGCCGTGCGCATGCCGGATGGACGCCGGCCTCCGCGCGACGGTTCGCGCGCCTGCTCGCGGATCCGGCCTTCCAGGAAGCTGTCCGGGCGCAGACCCGGGACGCCGCCGCGGCCCTGCAGGCCTACCTGGCCGGCGAGCGGTTCTTCGAGCAACCCGACGTCGCCCTCGTGGATATCGGCTGGCTGGGCACCATCCAGCGGTTCCTTTTCCACGCCGTCGCGCATCGGCCCGATCGGCCGCGCCTGCACGGGTTCGTGTTCGCGTTGGCCGGCCGGTTCCCCTTTCCCGCCTCGGATGACAACCGGATCGAGGGCTTCGTCTTTGACCGCACGCGGTTCGAGTTTGCCGGCAGCCTGATCATGACGGCCCGCGAACTGTTCGAGGAAGTGGCCCGGGCGTCGCACCCGGGATTGACCGCCTACCGCCTGGAAGGCGGCGCCTGCCGGCTCGAATTCCGCTCCGACGCCGACGCCTATGCCTCGAACGAACGCGCCCAGAGCGCGTATTTCGAGCCCTTGCGGCAGGGGCTCCTCGACGCCGCTGAACGCTACGGGCCGGCCGCCGCCCTCACCGGATTCAGCGCCGAGGATCTCAAGCCCTGGCTGCAGGCGCTGCTGGTCAGCCGCCTGGCATTCCCGCGGCCGGGCGAGGTGGCGCTCCTGCGGCCGCGCCATCACATGGACGATTTTGCCGGGCGCCACCGGCCGCTGGAACGGTTCCGCCGGAGTTCGTCCGGCGTATGGGACCGGCCCCCATGGCAGGTGCGGCTCATGCCCTGGCTGCCGCTGTGGGAGTATCTCAAACATGCCGTCTGCATGCTGAGGCAATGAACGATGAAGCCCTTGCGCGTGACCAGCGCCCGGTACGATCTCGGCGGGCACCCGATCCGGCGGGTCCTGATCCAGGCGCTCCTGAACCGGGTGCTCCCGTTCGGCTGGTTCGGCGGCGGGCCGAATATCCGGTATGGGCTCGAACTCTGGGGGCGGCATGCCCTCGGCAAACCCGTGGCGGCGCTGTGGTTGCGGATCGAGCCTCTGGCCGCGGCGTATCGCCGCCGCGTGCATCGGGTCGGCCGGCTCGCCGGCCGGCTGCCGCTCAGGACGTGGGGATGAAGGCCCGCCGCGCGATCAGGGCAAAACAGGGCCCGTGCGGATGGTCCGGCTGCTCGAAGTTCACCTCGATCCCGGTCCAGCCGAAATGCGCCAGGGCGCCCAGGATGTCGGCGCGCGTCAGCCAGCAACTGGTGCGGGCGCTGCCGCCGAACGAGCGGCGGCTGAACCAGCCGGCCCCGTAGGAGCGCCGGTAAAGCGTGTGGCGGAACCCGCCGGCTTCCGCCGGCTCGCCCGGCGCGAAGCGGAAGGCCAGGTCGCGCCGCGCTCCGATCCGCGCGGCGTCGTAATAGTGGGTCCACAGGTAGAGCCGGTCCGCCACGCGCCCGATCAGGCCGAGCAAGTCCAGCGGGCGGCACTGGTGGTACAGCACGCCGCTCGCGAGACAGAGATCGAAGCGTTCGGACGCCGGGTTGGCGGCCGCCGCGCGCAGCCAGGCCATGAAATCCACGCAGAGGAACCGGGCGCGCCGGATGTCGAGCAGTTCCTTGACCACCAGGCATTTCAGGTAGGCGCGCGTGTTGGCTTCCAGCGCCAGGATGCGCGCCGCGCCCAGCTGTTCGAGCAGCCACGTGTGGCCGCCCTCGAGCGGGCCGAGTTCGAGCACTGACCGGTCTGCCACCGGCAGCCGCCCGGCCATCCAGCGGAGGCGCTCGTCCTCGAAGAGCGGAATGGACCCTGCGCGCACGCCCAGCGTGGCCGGCAACGCCGAGGCCCATTCCCCGTCGAAGATCGCCGCGGCATTCGAAGCGGCGTCCGCCGTCTGCACGAACCGCGCGCGCCCGGCCGGCGGCCGCAGGCCGAGTAGCCCGGCCTTGATGCGGTCAGCCAGCCGGCGAACAGGATGCGTCATGCGTGTGCCTCGCACGCGGCGCTACCAGACGTTCGGGGATGGCCTCACGGCGGGCGCTCCCCGGCGGAGCGTCCGGACATGGCCGCCCGGACCGAGTACCCGCCGAAGGCCGCCGCCGCCGTGAAATACGCGGCCGTCACCCAGCCGGGCTGCACGAAGACCGCCTGAACGCCCAGCACCATGAACAGACACGCCGCCATGCCCAGCAGGCTGTCGAGGATCATGCGGGGGAGCGTCGGGTCCCCGGTCGGCGGCAGCCCGGCTGAATCGCGGAATCGCCTCCAGCCGGCCATCGGCCGGCACCGCTGGAAAAACCGGCGCAGCGTGTCCTCGGACTCCGGCGGCGTGACCCATGTCGCCAGCACAATGAAGACGATGGCCGTGGCAAACAGCGCCGCCAGACCCTGCCAGATCGGCCGGTTCTCGAACCCGAGCCCGAACCAGATCAGGATGGACAACGGCAACGCCAGGACCGTCGCCGTCAACTCGCCCCAGACGTTGAAGCGCCACCAGAAGAACCGGAAATACGTCAGCGGCAGCCAGAAGATCACCACCACGGTGTTGATGAATACAAACCAGCTCACCATGTTGTCGACGTACACGACAGCCACCACGGCGGACAGCAGAAACATGCCCAGGCTCGTCAGGCGGCTTGCACGGGTCTCCTGTTGTGCGGTGGCATTCGGGCGGAGCGGCTTGACCAGATCGTTGACGATGAAACTGCTGCCCCAATTGATCAGCGCGCTCAGGCTGGAGACGAAGGCGGCGACCTCGGTGGCGACGATCAGGCCGAGCAGGCCCGGGGGCAGCCGGCAGGCCAGCAGCAGTTCGCCCCAGGCGTGTTCGGGCTTTTCGATGACCTTGAATCCGGCGGGCGCGGGACCGAGCTCGGGGCTCCAGAACAGCGACAGGGCCACGATGCCCAGGCCGAGAATCGGCAGCGTGCGCAGGCCCAGGGCGAGGAACGCGTTCAACAACTGGCCGCCGATGGCATGCCGCTCGTTCCTGGCCGCCATGAAGCGTTGCGCCGTCCAGCCTTCGCCGGCGACCGGCGAGCCCGGGAAAAAGAACCCCAGGATCACAAACAGGATCAGTGTGCGGACATCCACGGCGCTTGACACCGGGCTCGTGGAGAGCAGCTCGGGCCGGTGCGCCATGACCCTCCCGACAATCTGGTCCCAGCCGCCGAACTGGGGGATGATCAGGACCAGGATGCCCAGCGCACCCAGCAGAAACAGGGCCGCCTGCATCACGGAGGCCATGACGGATCCGAGCAGTCCGCCGAACATCGTGTAGATCACCGTGGACAGGCCGAACAACAGCAGGATCTGCGTTTCGCTCAGCGTCACCAGGGGCGCGAAGGTTTTGGCGAAAAAGCCCGTGGCGTATCCCGTCAGGATGACTGCGAACGCGAACATCGAGAGCGCGTAAATCCGGCGCGCCCAGGCGCTGGCCGGCGCGTCGTAACGCAGGCTGATGAGTTCCGCGGTGGTCACGATCCGCAGCCGGCGCCAGAGCCGGGCCCAAATCACGGCCACTAGCGGCATCCAGACGATCCACTGAGGCCACCAGAGCCAGTTGGCCGCGAGGCCCAGCGAAAAATAGAGCATGATGAAAGGCGCCATGCCGCCATGATAGGTGGCCGTGTTGGAGATCCCCACCGTCCACCAGGAGAGCGTGCGGCCCGCGGCGAAATAGCCTTCCTCGCCGCCTTCCGACGCCCGGCGCGTGAAGACCAGTCCGTAGAGGGCCGGCGCCGTCGTCACCAACAGAACGATTACCCAGTCCAGGATGCGCATGGCATGTGCCTGCAGGATCGCGGCCATCCGTGCGGGTAAGCCGACAGTATGCGGATTCCAGGGATGCTGTCAACATCCCAGGCGCGCTCGGGCTCAAAATACGGCTTGATTCCGGACCGGGCGGCGGGAATACTAAGGGTCAGCGCCGGCCTCCCGGCGCAGGGCCTGAAGTGGGCGATCCATGAATCCTGGTGTCTGTATCAGCCTCTGCCTGGCGCTCGGCGTGGCCGCCGCCCGGACGGCCGCGGCGGAGGATCGCGCGGTTCTGGTGGCCGGAGTGTCCGGCCCGATCGGGCCGATTACGGCGCGGTTCATGATGGACGCCATGGCTCGGGCCGAAGCGCGCCCGGCCGAGGCGGTGGTCTTCGAGCTCGACACGCCGGGCGGCCTGGACGACTCGATGCGCGACATTGTCAAGCGCATCATGGCCGCCCGGGTGCCCGTCGTGGTCTACGTGGCGCCGGCGGGCTCGCGGGCCGCATCGGCCGGCGCGTTCATCACCCTGGCCGCCCACGTGGCGGCCATGGCGCCCGGCACGGCCATCGGGGCGGCGCATCCGGTGGCCCTCGGACAGGGCGCGCCGGCGGACTCCAACCTGGCGGCCAAGGCCACCCACGACGCCGCGGCCTACATCCGCTCGATTGCCGAGAAGCGCGGCCGCAACCTGGAGTGGGCCGACCAGGCCGTCCGGGACAGCGTCTCGCTGTCGGAGACGGAGGCCGTGGCGCGGCGCGTCGTGGACCTGGTGGCCACGAACACCGCCGCCTTGCTCGAGTGCCTGGACGGCCGAGCGGTGGTCCTGGACGACGGGCGCCGTGTCGTACTGCGCACCCGGGGCGTTGCCGTGGAGCGGCTGGCCATGAACTGGCGCGACGATATCCTGCAGATCCTCTCGAATCCCAACATCGCCTACCTGCTGTTCATGCTCGGGCTGCTGGGCATCTATTTCGAGCTGTCGAATCCCGGCACCCTCGTGCCGGGCATCATCGGCGCCATTGCCATCATCCTCGCGTTCTTCGCGTTCCAGACGCTACCGGTCAATTACGCGGGGATTCTGCTCATTCTGCTGGCCCTGGCGCTGTTCGTCGCGGAGATCTATGTCGTGTCGAGCGGCCTGTTGACCGTGGGAGGAATCGTCGCCATGATCATCGGCTCCTTGATGCTGTTCCGGCCGCAGGCCGATCCGGCGCTGCGCCTGTCACTGCAGGTCCTGATCCCCGTGTTGGCCGCCACCTGCCTGTTTTTCGCCGTGGGCGTGGCCCTCTCCGTGCGGTCCATGGCCCGGCGCCCGGTCTCCGGGGCCGCCGGCCTCGTCGGCCAGGCCGGGGATGCCCGCACGGCCGTCGGGCCCGGCGGCGGCACGGTCTTCGTGGCCGGCGCGCACTGGAATGCCGAGTCCGGCGCCGAGTTGCCGGCGGGGAGCCGGGTCCGGGTCGTGGCCGTCAGCGGCATGACGCTCCGGGTGGAGGCCGAGGCGGGCCGGGCGGACTGACGCAGGCCCCGGACGAGACGAGAACGGAACGTCGGACGCGGCGCCGGCCCGTGCGGGACGGAGGCCAGCGTTCATCATCGCTACAGGAGGAGAGAGCCATGCACCCCGGGATTATCAGTCTGGTCGTCATCGTACTGTTCATCGTCGCCAACTCCGTGCGCGTGCTGCGCGAGTACGAGCGCGGCGTGGTGTTCCGGCTCGGCCGGTTCGCCGGCGTGCGGGGGCCGGGCCTGATCATCCTGATCCCGATGTTCGAAAAGATGGTCAAGGTCTCGCTGCGCACGATCGCCATGGACGTGCCGCCGCAAGAGGTCGTGACCAAAGACAACGTGTCGGTCAAGGTCAACGCCGTGCTGTATTTCCAGGTCTTCGAGCCGTCCAAGGCCATCATCGCCGTCGAAGACTATCTCTATGCCACCTCGCAGATGGGCCAGACGACCCTGCGCTCGATCCTCGGCGAGCACGAGCTCGACGAC
>CAZUYI010000123.1:0-4383 GCA_964624095.1 uncultured Verrucomicrobiota bacterium
CCACGCGCCCGGGCCCGCCGCCCAGGCGCCGCGCCAGTGCCAGGATATCGAGCAGCCGTCCCTCGTGCAGCGACCCCGGCGCACGTGGATCGGCCGGCCGCACGGCCTCCGGCCCGAACCGGCACAGGGTGCCCGGCGGCTCGCCCATCCGGGCGCAATCCACGATGACCGCCGCGCGACGCCCCGCCAGCGCGTGGAGCACCGCCAGGCCGCCCGTTCCCATCTCGAGGAACTCGACGCCGGGAAAGGCATCCGCCTCGCGCGCCAGCGTCTCCGCCAGGACCGCGCCGATGCCCTCGTCCGACAGCAGCCGGTTGCCCAATCCCACGACGACCACCGCCTGCATGCACACCTCCCCTTGCGGATAAACAGGATACGTCGAACGCCGGACCTTGGCCATCCCGTTTGTGGACAGCGGAGCGCCGGCACTGGAGCGCCGGCACTTGTTCCGGCGCCGCACAGGGGGTAGACTCTCAGGCGCGACACGGTCCGGACACGCCGCCATGCCGGAAGGCCCCGCAAGGCGCCCCGATACGGCGGGGCGACGGGCTGACCGCACGGGACGCCGACATGCTTCGAGCCCTTCACGCCGACATCACCACGCTGCGGGTGGACGCCATCGTCAACGCGGCCAACACGACGCTGCTGGGCGGCGGCGGCGTGGACGGGGCCATTCACCGGACCGCGGGGCCGGCGCTGCTCGAAGCCTGCCGCGCGCTGGGCGGGTGCCCGACGGGCGAGGCCCGGATCACACCCGGCTTCCGTCTGCCGGCCCGATACGTCATTCACACCGTCGGCCCGGTCTGGCGCGGCGGGCGCGACGGGGAACCCGAACTCCTGGCCAGCTGTTACCGCCGGTCGCTGGATCTCGCCGCCGAACACGGCCTGCGCACCGTGGCCTTCCCGTCCATCAGCACGGGCGTGTACGGCTATCCCATCGAGCAGGCGGCGTCGCTCGCCGCGCAGACCGTGCGCGCATGGCTGGTCGGGCGCCGGGCGACCCTCGAGGTAACCTTCTGCTGCTTTTCCACGGCCGACCGGGCCGTCTATGAGCGCCTCCTGACCGTTCCGCCAGCCGGCCCGCTCAGGGCATCTCGGACGGGTTCGGCGTCTTGATGATCAGGAAGGTGGCGTTCGAAGTCGAGGCGTTCCGGATGGACATGGGCGTTCGGAACGCCACGGGAATGAGCGCCCCGCGTAACGCCGGCAGGGCTTTCCCGTTCAGCGTCAGGACGATCTCCCCGTCCAGCACGAGAATATGGACATTCGAATTGGCCTCGTGCGGGGGCACGGTCTGACCCGGCGTGAGCGCCGCCTGCATGATCAGCAGGTGCTTCTCGTCCACCAGCTTGCGCCGCCCCATGCCCGTTTCGACATACGGCACTCCCTCCAGCACATTCGTCATGGACTCCGCTCCTTTCGCGTGTTCGCCCGGCCACAGGCCGGCCAGCAGCATCCATCCGATCAGCGCCAGGCGCATCATCATGGCCTCGTTCTCCTCCGTATCACTGTCCGGCTCCGGCGTCAGGCCGGCATGAGGCCGGCTTCCTGGAAACTGGTGTAGCCCTTGCGGCTCACGATCACGTGGTCCAGCACGCGCAGTCCCAGGATCGTCGCGGCCTCCGTGAGCTGGCGGTGCGCGGCCAGGTCCGCCTCGCTCGGGCGCAGTTCGCCCGACGGATGGTTGTGGGCGAAGATGACCGCCGCCGCGCGGTCGGCAATGACGTCGGCAAACACCTCGCGCGGATGCACCGGGCTCTGATCGAGCAGCCCGATGGTCACGACGCGCCGGGCGATGAGCTCGTTGGCGCCGTTCAGCGAGAGGCACACGAAATGCTCCTGGGCCTTGCCCACGAGGTCGGCCACCTGGGCCACGACCTCCTTCGGCCCGTTGATCCGGACGGTGTCCCGGAGCAGGTGCCGCCGGGCCAGCTCGAAGGCGGAGAGAATCTGGGCGGCCTTGGCCAGGCCCACTCCGCGCACGGCCCGGAGATGGTCGAGGGTCAGGCCGGCCTTGTGCTCGCGGATCAGGCTGGCCACGGATCGGGCCATCGTGCGCACGTCCGTGCCCCGTGTGCCCATGCCGAGAATGGCGGCCACGAGTTCCTCGTCGGTGAGCGCCGCCGCGCTCCGCTCGCGCAGCTTCTCGCGCGGCCGCAGAAAGGCGGGCATGTCCTTGATGGGTTTCATGTCCGACGCGCGCCCCCGCCGGGCGCGCTCCGCGCCCTCCATGCCAAGCCAAGGCTTGTGGGTCTCAGTTTATCGCGGTCCCCGGCCGGCCGGCGAGACATTTTTTTCAGCGCCGGAAAAATGGATTGCATGGCCGGCGCGAGCATGATAGCCATGGGCTATGCATCCCTTGACCTCCGAGGTCCGGCCGCACCAGGGCGCGCCCTGGCTCTTTGTCAACGGACAGCCGTTCGAGAAGGGCCTCTACGGGCGGGGCGCCCATGGCGCCTGGGACGCCCTGTGGCGCGATTACCGGGCCCAAGCGCGCGCCGGCGCGGGCCTGTTCATGTTTCCCTCCAACTGCGCGTCGGACATCTACGAGCGCCCCTGGGGCGAGGTCTGGGTGGACGAGCACACGTTCGATTACAGCCACCTGGACCGGTATATGGAAGGCTTTGCGCGCATCGATCCGCGCCTCCTGGTCATGCCCCACGTCATGATGGCGCTGCCTCCCTGGTGGGAGGCGCGCCATCCCGACGAGCTCCAGCGGTTTTACGACGGCCGCACGCGCGCATCGTTCACCAACGAATCGGGCAGCGGGGCCGCCCGCGACCAGGTCGTGTCCCTGGCCTCCGAGGCCTGGGCCGCCGACATGACCTGCTGCCTGGAACGCTACCTGGACTACGCCGAGTCGCACTACGGCGACCGCATCGCGGGCTACGTGATCTGCGGCGGCATTACCTACGAGTGGGGCCTGCTGGGCAGCTTCGACTTCATTGATTACTCGGAACCCATGCGGCGGTACTGGCGGCGCTGGGCCCTGGCCCGCTACGCCGGCCGCCCGCCGTACGACGCCGACGCCATCCCCTCGCGCGAGCTCCGGCTCGAGGCCGAGGGCTCGTTCCGGCGCCCGGCCCGGTCGCAGGCGGCCATGGATTTCCAGCGCTGCCTGTCCGACTTGACCGTGGAGCGCATCATCGGCTTCTGCGACGCCGTGAAGCGCCAGACGGCGGGCCGGAAGGTGACCGCCACCTATTACGGCTACACGCTGACTTGCCGCGAGGGCGGCCTGGACTGCCACGGCCAGTTCCTCGGCCGCTATGGATGCGGCGGGTTCCAGGGCGGGCACCTGGCCATGCGCAGCCTGCTGCAGTCCCCGTCCGTGGACATGATCACCAGTCCGTTCAGTTACCATAACCGGCGCCTGGGGCTGGGCGACCTGCAGCCGCACTATGCCGAGACCAGCGTTACGCGCCATGGCAAGGTCTCGCTGCTCCAGGACGACACCCGGTCCTGGAAAAGCCCGGCCGTGACCTTCATTGATTGCGGGTGCTACCCGGAGCCGGACGACTTTTTGCTCCAATTGCGGCGCTCGTTCGCGCGGCGCCTGTGCGGCGACGACCTGATGTACACCCTGGACGTCTGCGGGGGCAACTACGACGATCCCGCCATCCTGGCGGAGGTGGGCCGGCTGCAGGCCCTGTACGAACGCTGGGCGCCGCGGCGCGGGCCGGCGGAGGCCGGCCTGCTGGTCGTGGTGGACGAAGGCGCCGTGGCGGCGCTCGCCCTGGACAGCGGCGTGCAGTATCAGAACGTCTACCTGCAGTCCTCGCAGTGGGCGCTGGCCGGCGTGCCCTACCACGTGATGCTGCTTGAAGACGCCGCCGAGTGCGACTTCGCCCTTTACCCCCTGATCCTGGTGACCAACGCGGTTCGAGTTACGCCGGCCCTCGAACGCCTGGCGGCGCGTGCCCGCGCCGTCGACAGCAGCCTCGTGTTCCTGCCGGGCTCGGGCCTGCTCGGTCCCGACGGACCGACCCTGGAGGCGGCCGCCGCGCTGACCGGGCTGGCGCTCGAGTGGGTGAGCCGCGAGGCGCGCTGCCTCACGGCCGTCTACGAGGAGGACGGCCGGCGGATCCGCTACGCCAACGAGCGCCCGCTGTCCCACCTGGCGACCGCCGCGGGCCCCGGCGTGGAAGCCTGGAGCACGATCGAGGAGGACGGCCGGCCGGCGCTGGCCGTCGCGCCGCGCCCCGGAGCGCGCGGCGTGGACGCCTATGCCACCATGGCCCCGCTGCCCTGGCCGCTGATCGGGCGGCTGGCGGAGCGGGCAGGTTGCCACCGCTACGGGCGGCGCGGCGAGCGGATCTGGAGATCGCCGCGCCTGCTCGGACTGCACGTGAATGAAGCCGGGCGTTACACGCTCACGCTGCG
>CAZUYI010000123.1:4393-7401 GCA_964624095.1 uncultured Verrucomicrobiota bacterium
CCGCCCCGCGCCTGGACGCAACACGGCTGCCTTCTCGAAGCGAGTCTCGACGAGCACGAAACGGCCGTCTGGGTCCTCGAGCCCGGCCCCGCCACACCCGGAACCACACCCCATGAAATCAATCCCCACTCCACCTGACACGCTCCCGTCCGACGGTATTCGCTACCCCGGGGAACGCGGCGAGGAACGGCTCGGCATGCCGGTCGGCGGCCTGGGCACCTCCACCTTCGAGATCGGGCGGGACGGCGCCTTTAAGAACAACCGGCTCCAGAACGCCTGGATCATGTCGCTGCCGTTCCGGCCCACCGGCGCCGCGGACGGCGCCTTCCTGGCCCTGCACATCGCCCCGGAAGGGAACGCCGGCACCGGGCGAATCCTGCAACTCGATGCGCCCGGCGGCCTGCCGGGCATTGCGGGGTTGCAGTACACGGGCCACTTTCCGTTCGTGACACTCGAGTATGAGGAGCCGGCCTTCGCGGGGCGCGTCAGCCTCGAAGCCTTCAGCCCGTTCGTACCGCTGGACGCCGACGACAGTTCGCTGCCCATCGCCTTTTTGACCCTCCGTGTTCGGAACCCGACCAGCCGGCCACTGACGGCCTCCGCGGCGGTCTCCTGGGTCAACGACATGCGGCTGGAATACTACTTCAAGGGCTGGCCGACGATCGGCAACCGGAACGACACGGTCCCGAGTGCCGGCGCGCCGGCCGTGCGTATGACAACCCTCGACGAGTCCCTGGCGGGCTCGGAATACCTGCTGGCCGGCCTGCCCGAGGACGGCGTGCAGTGGCAGGCGGTCGCCGACTGGTGGCCTCCGGCGCCCGGCCGCAGGGTCGGCCGCAACATGATGATTGACGCGTCCGATCCGAACGCGAATCCCGAGTTCCGGCCATTCGAGGTCTGGCGCGCGTTTTTGGAGCGCGGCGCGCTCCCGCCCGAGAGCGGGTACGACGACGGCCTGGGCCCCTATTCCCAGCACCAGCCGGCGGGCGCCGTGGCGGGCACGGTCACCGTGCCGCCGGGCGAGATCCGCACCATCCCGTTTGCCCTGGTTTGGTATTTCCCGCACCATTACGACCGGCAGCCCATCACCGGGCGGGTGTTACTGGGGCACCACTACGCGCAGCGCTTCCCCGGCGGGGCGCCTCAACTCCTGAAGGCCACGGCGCCCCGCCGCGCCCTCCTGCGGGAGCGCAGCCTGGCCTGGCGGCGCCTGTTCGACGGCTGCACGCTGTCCCCGGCGCTGCGCGCGCTGACCCTGGAGACGCTCTACCTGCTTCCGCGCATCACCTGGTGGACGGCGGACGACCGGTTTTACATACTCGAGTCCATCAATTGCCCGCGGGTCAACTGCGCCATCCTCACCCGCTACTACGCCGCCGTCATGGCGGCGCTGTTCCCCGAGCTCCAGGCGCGGTACCTGCGGGCCATCGCGGACGCCCAGCTCCCGTCGGGCGAAATCCCCTCGACGTTGGGACTGCTCAGTCCATGCCGCCACGAGTACCGCATCTTCAATTCCGGCGACGCCGCCATCTTCCCGCTGGGAGTCGTCTGGCAGGCGCTCTGGCACGACGATCCGCAGGCCACGGCGGCGCTGTACCCGGCTCTGAAGCGCACCCTGCAATGGGCCGCGCGGACGCTGGACGACAACCAGGACGGCATTCCGGACGTGCACGGGCTCGACCAAGGCTGGGACGACTTCGTGATGCACGGGTGCGTCGGGTACATCGCCGACCAGTGGCTGGCGGCCCTGCGGGCCTCCGAGTCCCTGGCACGCCGCCTGGGTGACGCGCCCTTCGCCGACTGGTGCCGCGCCGCGTTCGACCGCGCCTCGACGTTTGTCGAGGCGCGACTGTGGAACGGCGAATACTACGACCTGTCGGTCGAGCCGCGCACCGGCGAGTCCTCCGCCATCTGCTTCAGCGACCAGTTCACGTACGGGACGGTGGCGGCGCGCCTGCTGAACCTGGGCGACTTGCACCCGCCCGAGCGCGTCCGCGCCGCCCTGGGCGCCCTGTGGCGGCTCAATATCCGGCCGGTGCCGGTCGTCGGGCGGACGGCGTCGAACCCGGACGGCACGCCGGCCAGCCGGCCCGGCAACGAGGTGCGCCGCAGCGGGCCTTCGCAATCGAACGGATTTTCGCCGGTCATGATCATCCCGCTCGCCTGCACCGCGCTGCAGTACGGCCGGGTGGACGACGGCCTGGCGCTCCTGGACGACATGGCCCAAACCCTGGTGCACCAGTTCCGCGACCCGTGGAGCGCGCGGCTGCTCTATGACAGCCGTAACGGCGCCTGGTTTTACGGGCTCCACTATTCCGACTGCCTGATCGTGTGGGAGGCGATGGCCGCGCTGCTCGGGCTCGCCCTCGACGCCCCGGCGGGCACCGTGGCGTTCCGCCCGCCGCGCCTGCCGGCACGCCTGCCGCTGTTCGGCCGGCTCTTCACCGGCCGCGTGACGCTGGACGAAAGCGGGCTCGAGTTGCAGAACGCCTCGGATACGCGCTGCCAACTCCGGCGCGTGAGCGCGGAGGCCCCGGACGGGCGGCGGCTCGAGGCCGCGTCCGTCACGATCCCGCCCGGCGGCACGTGGCGCGCCACATGGTCCGGTCTCGCGCACCGCGGGTGACGGAACCGGCGCGTCAGGCGGCCGGCGGCGGGGCGCCCGCGGAGGGCGCGGGCGCGCCAGGCCGCTGGGTGACGGCTTCTTGGAGCCTGAGCGCGCAACCCCACGCCAGCGCGCACGCCGCAAGGCACATCCAGACCACGCCCAGGTAGGCGGCTTTGGGGTATCGGAGGACGCCGGCCACGATCACGGCCTGGGGCTGGAAGTGGTCGAGAATCAGGCCCGCCACATTGGCCATCATGGCCACGCCGAGGTACACGCCCCCGTTCACCAGCCCGATGGCCGTGCCCATGGCGCGCGGGTCGTTCAGGTTTTTGATGAGACTGGTGCCGGCGGCGGACGACAGGGACGCCAGAGCCAGGATCAGGAAAGCCGCCAGGAACCA
>CAZUYI010000124.1:0-7393 GCA_964624095.1 uncultured Verrucomicrobiota bacterium
TCGGCGGCTACCGGTTCCTCGTCATGAACAGCGAGGACATCAACGCCTTTGCCGCGCCGGGCGGGCTGATCTTCGTGTCGCGCGGCATGCTGCGCTGCTGCGCGACCGAGGACGCACTCGCCGCCGTCCTGGCCCACGAAATCGGGCACGTGCAGTGGCGGCACGGGCTGCGGGCCATCCACGCGAGCCGGCTCACGTCCGCCTTTACGATCCTCGCCGCGGAGAGCGCGAAGTCGTTCGGCGGCAGGGATCTGGCCGAGTTGACCACGGCCTTCGAAGGGTCCATCAGCGACATCACCGGCACCCTGATGAACAGCGGGTACTCGCGGGCCTTCGAACGCCAGGCCGACCAGGCAGCCGTTACGATCCTGCAGCGGGCCGGATACGATCCGCAGGGGCTCGTGGCCATGCTGGCAGCCATGCGCCCCCGGCTCAAGCCCGGTGGGCTGGACTTCGCCAAGACCCATCCGTCGCCCGACAGCCGCATCGCCGACATCGTCAACCTGATCGGTCCGGCGCGCTCGCTCACCTCTGCGCCGGCGCGCCAGGCGCGGTTTGACCGCGCCGTGGGATCGTTGTAAGCGGCACCCCGGTTGGCGGGCCGCGCGGGAGGAAGCCCTGTTTCGCGCCCTGGGTCAGCGCGCAAAGTGCCCGGCCGCCATCGCCAGCCAGGCGCCCGCCCCATCGAACACCATCTGAACGGCCACGGCGGCCACAATGAGGCCCGTGATGCGGATCAGCGGGCCGACGGCGTTTACCCGCTCCAGGAACCGGCCCACCCACGGGGCCAGCAGCATCACGCCCAGATTCAGGGCCAAGGCCAGGGTAATGCACCCCAGCGCGCGCAGGACACCGGCCTCGCTGGCAAACGAGAGCGCCCCGGTGATCGTACCCGGCCCGGCAATGAGCGGAGCCGCCAGCGGCACGATGGAAATATCCGTGGCATTCGGCTGCAGGGGGTCCTCGAAAAACCGGCCGCGCCGCACGGCGGTCAGCCCCACCAGGAACAGGATCGCTCCGCCGGCGACCTTGAGCGAATACAACTGCACCTTGAAGACGTCGCGCAACAGGAAATTCCCGCCCACGGTCAAGGCCAGCAGAATCAGAAACGCCGCGGCGGTCGAGCGGATCGCAAGCGCCGCCAGTGTCCGGCGCGGCACCGTCGCCTGCATCGAGGACAGAATGCACAGCTTGCTGGCCGGATTGATGAGGGCCAGGAAATACAGCGCATTCTGGATTACCGCCAGGATACCCATGACAGCGCCCGGCCCTCCGTTGCCAACCTGGCGAGCGACGGCCTCTCCTGTTGCACATTCGGCCCGCAAACAGGTCAGGCCTGGCTTCTTTCTCAGGTGGTAAACCGGCCCATGTACGTGAAATCCACCGCCAGCGCCGTGCCCAACGCGGTGATGTCCATCAGGCGCGCCGTGGCCGCGGCACGGGGAAATTGCAGCTGCAGGGCGCCGGCGCGCGACTCGAGCTTGTCTATAATCGTGCCGGCATCGTCAGCGCCCAAACCCGACCAGCGCGCAATCCGGGACACCAGTTCGTCCCGATGCGCCCGCAGCAGGTCGGCCGCCTGCATCCGGTCCCGGCCGCGAGACGCCTGGAAAATGCCGCGCAATTTATCGTCCACGTACCCCTGTGCCGCTGCCCGGTATCGCTTCGCGCGCTGCCCATAATGCTCGGCCAGCAGGGCGGTGATTTCCTTGATGGGATTCACCAGCTTGCCGCTCGTACAGCGCGGCGCACGCTTCCGCATGTGCCGCATCAGGGAATCCACATACCTGAGCTTGCGGAGCGCCGGCCATTGCCCATACTTGCGGCGCCATGCGGAACGCGGCGCCAGCCAAACGGCAAATGTTTCCGCAAAATCTTCATCCGGATGCTTTTGCGCATAACTCATCCCGTGCTGGCTGTGCGGGATGTGCCGCACAAAATCGCGGCTCGCCATGTTGGGGTGAAACTCGTCCCGATACGGCTTTGAAAACTTCCCGAATATCTCGGTCCAATCCGTCCGTTCCCACAACCGGTAGGCGTAATTGATGGCATGCCCCGCTTCGTGCCGCAGGAACATCATGATCAGTCGGTCATCCTCTACCTCGCCGGTCTGCTCTTCCTCAATAATGCGCAACCTTTTATCCGCCAAATAGAAAGGAATCCCGACCACCGGCACTCCATCGGGGCAGCCCCAAGAGTCCGTAAGATAAAAACCCGGTTTGAAGCGGAATCCCTTGGCCTCGAATTCCCGGATGACCCGGCTGACCAGCGGATCTATGGGCGAATTCTCAATGCTCAGGCCCAAATCACAGATACGGGTGCTTAACAGCTCGTAGCGAACGGTATCCCAACTGTTGATCAGCGAAGATGTTCGAGCCGCCGACATGGCATCTGTTTCTATTCGAATAAGTTACAAAAGGCGGAGGGCTCGGATCAGCGCCTGTGACTGCGCCCGGTGACCGGTTCACGCGGTTTCAGCGGGTTTAAAGGGAAGGGATTCTACACAACGCGGCCAGAATATCAAGGTTGAAGACGGGGGCCCGATTGTCCGGGCAACCAAGGCTCCCGGCTGCTCGCATTGCGGGCGCATTCGCAGAGCGCGCGCCGGAAAGCGAAGTGGGGTTATGGGTATGGAAGTCGTGGCGGCCCGCGGCGGGCCGTCCCTCCTACCGCTCGCGCGCGAAACATCCTTGTGGGAGGCGCGGACTGCCGTTGCGGCGGTCGCGGCGACTCCAGCCAGCGTGGGGCGGATCGGAGTCAACCATCGGGGGAAGGGGTCAAAGAGGTCCGAGAGTCCTGGAGTTGCACGTCAGGTTACGCAGCGGGGAGCTTTAGGACGGGCCCGATGCCGATCCGGCGGCCTGCCGCAGGGCGGCGCGTGCCCGCCGGAGCTTGCCGGAGAAGACGCCCTTCTTGAATTCGGCCGTCCAGCGCCGGACGATGAACCAGCCGCCGAACCGGACGAGGTCGTTGCGCCAGGCGCGATACCAGCGGCGCCAGCCGCGCCGGATATTATGGAGCGAGAACACGAGGGCCGGGAAGGTCAGGACGTTCAAGCCGATCAGAAACATGTGTCGGAACCGGTAGAATCGGCCCATGACCTTGCGGATGGCGGCTTGAACGTCTTCGGCCGACATGGGGGGATCGGGCTCGAAGATCGGGAAATTGCCGTCATAAAACTCCCAACCGACCTGTCCGCGCGGGTAAATCCGGTGTTGAGCGTCCAAGCGCCGCGTCAACTCCGTACCGGGCAACGGCACCGGCAGCAGCACCTGGACGGTATCCACCTTGGCGGCGCGGATAAAGGCACGCAGGCGCCGGACGCGTTCAGCCGCGGACAGCGGCACGGCGCCGCCATCGCGCAGGGGATACCCGAAAATAAACATACCGTGGACGAGGAACCCGGCCTGGTGGTAGGCGCGAGACATCGCCACCATCTCCTCGGGCCGGATGCGCTTGTTCATCGCCGCCAGCTCCTCGGGGATGGGCGATTCGAATCCGATGGCCACCGTATTGATGCCCGCGCCGCGCATGGCCCGCAGCAGTTCCGGGTCCTCGGCCTTGTCGAGCCGGATCTGCGCGGTGATATCCAGTCGCGGGCCGATCGTGCGCTGGTACTCCTCGAGCCTCTGACAGAGTTCCAGGGCAGCCTCGCGGTGCTGGCCGAACAAGTCGTCCACGAGGAAAAAATGGCGGGCATTCTGCTTTTCCACCAGGCTCGTGATCTGTTCCAGCACGTAGTCCGGGGCCGGGCAGCGCACCTTGCCTTTCACAGTGCAGAACTCGCAATTCATGCCGCACCCGCGGACCCACGCCACCGGGTACAGCTTCAAGCGGGCATAGCGCAACAGCGAGAAATCGGGCGGCGGCAGGCGCTCGAACTCCGACAGGGGCGGGCGCGCCGGCGTCTGCACGAGGCGCCCGTCCCGCAGATAGGCCAGGCCGGGCACATCGTCCGGCTCCCGGCCGGCGCTGAGAGCGCCGAGCAGCTCCGGCACCGTTTCCTCGCCTTCCCCCAGCACGACGTAATCGACGCCGTTGTCCAGCGCCTCGCGGACGGTGTCTTCGCAAAAGTGCTGGCCGCCCGCCAGGGTGGTGACGCCCCGCGCGCGATACCAGCGGGCCAGCTCGAACAGCCGCGGCACGGTGGAGGTAAGGCCGCCGTAAAACCCGGCCAGCGCGGCCGGCCGCAGGCGCTGCAAGGCCGCATGATCCGGCCGGCCGTCGTCCGCCAGGGGTCCGAACCGGCGGCAATTATTTTCGTCCACCACCTCGGCGTCCCAGCCGGGCAGCTTGTGGATGACCGTCGCCACGCAGATCGGGCCGAGCGCGGTGGTGATGCGGGCCACGGAGGAATAAATATTGAAGGCGGCGAATCCCGGCACGACGATCCGGCAGCGCTGCCTCCGCCTCATGTCCGCCTGACCGCCCGCGGCGGCCCTCATCTTTGAACGATCATCCAGCATGGAACGTCTCTGACAGGGAGGATAGTGCCATCGCCCGCTCCGTCAAGACTCATATCACGGGATATTACGGGCAGGCGTCCAGCGGCCGGGCTCGCGAAGCAGACTGTCTGGCCGCGCGGCCGCGGCGTCTTTTTTTTGCGCCGGCTTTTTTCTGTTGCGCCCCGCGCGCATATATTCTACAAGGACGTGGCCGCGCGGCGAAGGCGCCCGCGGCGTCAACCGGACAAGCGCTATCCGATGCTGAGAGTCGGACGGAGGGGTCGGCGCCCGATCCCTGCCGGATCGGCACGGCACGGCCGGCACCCAGACGAGGAGATGCGAGCATGGCCAGTCTTCCCGAGGACCTGAAGTACACCAAAACGCACGAATGGGTTCGAGCGCAAGGCGGCCTGATCGAGGTAGGCATCACGGATTTCGCCCAGCACCAGCTCTCCGACATCACCTATGTCGAGCTGCCGGAGGCGGGGCGCCACGTTGAAGCCGGCGAGGAAACGGCCGTGGTCGAATCCATCAAGGCGGCTTCCGACATTTACGCGCCGGTGGCCGGCACGATCGTGGAATTAAATCCGGCGCTGGCCGACGCGCCGGAGACCATTAACTCGGATCCCTACGCCGCCGGCTGGCTGTTCCGGATGAATCCCGACGCGCCCGGCGCGGCGGACGGCCTGCTGTCCGCCGGCGACTATGCGGCCAGCCTGCCGAAGGAATGAGCGCCGGCCCGCGGCCGTGGTTCAGAGCCCCAGATCCCGCTTGACGGCGGCGAACTGATCGAGGGCGAACTGGAGATCGGCCCGCGAATGGGCGGCGGACATCTGGACGCGGATCCGGGCCTGGCCCTCGGGCACCACGGGGTAGAAGAAGCCGACCACGTAGACCCCCTTCTCGAGCAGCCGGGCGGCCATCTGCTGGGCACGCGCGGCCTCGCCGAGCATGATCGGGACGATCGGGTGCTCGCCCGGCTTGATCCGGAATCCGAGCCGGGCCAGTTCCGCGCGGAAAAAGCGGGTATTGTCCATAAGCCGGTTCCGCAGGACGTCCGAGCTCGAGACCAGTTCGAGTGCCTTGAGCGACGCCCCCACGACCGCCGGGGCCACGGTATTCGAAAAGAGGTACGGCCTCGAGCGCTGCCGCAGCAGGGCGATCAGCTCCCGGCGTCCGCTGGTGTAGCCGCCGCTGGCGCCGCCCAAAGCCTTGCCGAGCGTGCCGGTGATGACGTCCACCCGGCCCATGACCCCGCGGTACTCGTGCGTGCCGCGGCCGGTCTTGCCGAGAAAGCCCACGGCATGGGAATCGTCCACCATCACCAGCGCCCGGTACCGGTCGGCCAGGTCGCAGAGGGCATCCAGCCGCGCGATCGTGCCGTCCATCGAGAAGACGCCGTCGGTGGCAATCAGCCGGAACCGGGCGGAGTCCGCCTCCTTCAGCCGCGCCTCGAGCTCGCCCATGTCCGAGCTCGCGTAGCGCAGGCGCCGCGCCTTGCAGAGCCGGATGCCGTCAATGATGCTGGCGTGGTTGAGCGCGTCGCTGATCACGACGTCGGACTCGTCGAGCAGCGTTTCGAACAAGCCGCCGTTGGCGTCGAAACACGACGAGTAGAGCAGCGTGTCGTCCGTGCCCAGAAACTCCGAGAGCCGCGCTTCGAGCTCCTTGTGGATCGCCTGGGTGCCGCAGATGAACCGCACGGAGGCCAGCCCGTAGCCCCAGCGGTCGAGCGCCGCGCGGGCGGCGGCGACGATCTCGGGATGCCCGGCCAGGCCGAGGTAGTTGTTGGCGCACAGGTTGAGCACCTCGCGCCCGCCGGCGACGGACACCCGGCCGCCCTGCGGCCCCTGCAGGACGCGTTCCTCCTTGAACAGGCCGCTGGCCCGGATCCGGGCCAACTGGTCTTCCACGTGCTGGCGCATGCCCTCGAACATGACCGCGACTCTCCTTCCCTTATGTCCAGTCCAGGATCACCTTGCCGGAGCGGCCCGAACGCATGGCCTCGAACCCCTGCTGGAACTCGGCGACCGGGAACCGGTGCGTGATGACCGGCGTCACGTCCAGGCCGCTCTGGATCATGGAGGTCATCTTGTACCAGGTTTCGTACATCTCGCGCCCGTAGATGCCCTTGATCGTGAGCATGCTGAAGATCACCGTGTTCCAGTCGAGCGGCGCATCGGGCGGCAGCAGGCCGAGCACGGCGATCTTGCCGCCGTGGCACATGGCGGCCACCATCTCGCGCAGGGCGGCCGGACTGCCCGACATCTCGAGGCCCACGTCGAATCCCTCCTTCATGCCCAGCTGCTTCTGAACGGCGTCCAGCCGCTCGGTCCGCACGTCCACGGCCAGCGTGGCGCCCATGCGGCGGGCGAGTTCGAGCCGGAAGGGATTGACGTCCGTCACCACCACGAAGCGCGCGCCGGCATGCCGCACGATGGCCGCCGCCATCAGGCCGATCGGGCCGGCGCCGGTGATCAGCACGTCCTCGCCGAGCACGTCGTAGGTCAGCGCCGTGTGGGTGGCGTTGCCGAGCGGATCGAAAATCGAGAGGATATCCGGCGGGATCTTGCGGTCGGCGTACCACACGTTGGTCATCGGGATGCACAGGTACTCGGCGAAGGCGCCAGGCCGGTTCACCCCCACCCCGCGGGTCTTCATGCAGAGGTGCCGGCGCCCGGCCAGGCAGTTGCGGCAGCGCCCGCAGACGATGTGGCCTTCGCCGCTGACGACGTCGCCGGGGTGGAAATCGGCCACGTTGGCGCCCACGCGTTCGACCGTGCCCACGAACTCGTGCCCGATGACCATCGGCACCGGAATGGTCTTCTGCGCCCAGGCGTCCCAGTTGTAGATGTGCACGTCTGTGCCGCAGATGGCCGTCTTCCCGACCTTGATCAGTACGTCGTTCAGGCCGACCTCCGGCTCGGGCACGTCGTCAATCCAGAGAC
>CAZUYI010000125.1:0-7383 GCA_964624095.1 uncultured Verrucomicrobiota bacterium
GTCGGCCGTCCGCGTGAGCCGGGCATCCACGTGGTATTTCTGCAGCAGGGCCTGGACGCGCCGCGCCAGCTCGAGGGTCACGGCCTTCTCGTACAGGCCGAGCCGCGCGTTCGAGGCGCCGCCGTCGTCGCCACCGTGCCCGGGATCGAGCACAATGACCCGCCGTCCCAGGGGCCGCAGGGCGCGGGGCGGGTTCAGCAGCGGATAGAGCGTGTATTCCAGGTCGCCCGGCTGGAGCATCCAGCCGGAAGACCATTTCCGCGCGACGGGCGCATTCAGCCAGATCAGGACGCCGTTGTAGACGAGTTTGCGCGTGTCGCCTTCAAACCCGTAGGTGCTGAACCGGGTCTTGAGCGTCACGTGTTTGCCCCGGACGGCGTACGACACGAAGCCGTGGCGGTCGGCCAGGTACGAGAGCGGGACGGGCGCGCCCGGCGCGGCGCCCGCCGCCCAGGCTGACAGGCAGGCCGCCGCGGCCAGGAGCGCGCGCCGTGCCGCCGTTCCGATCACCCGGTGCCTGTGCATCGCGATCTAATGGGGTGGCGGCTCAGGGAGCCGGGATCCGGAATTCAGGAGTCAGAATAAGAAACCCGGCCAAGCCGGCCGAAGATTTTTTGGCAACCGTCCGGCTTCTTCGTGCCCGCATTCTGAATACCGACTTCCGAATGCCTGAGTCGTTCCCTAATGGGTACGGTTCGTCTCCGGGATGTGAGCCCTCATTCCTACCTATTGACATATCCGTCGGTCAAGCGTATTCTTCCTGTACGAAGGAGTTTCCCCCATGGCCGAACTGTCAGAGGCAAATCTTCCGCGGCGAGCCCGCGAGCTGTTTGACAAAGGTCTCGCCGCCACCGAGCACGGCAATCTGGCGTACGCCATGGACATGTTCATGGCCGCGCTGGATATCGAGCCGCGCTTCCTTCGCGCCCGGAAATTTCTGCACGCCGCCGCCTTGAAACACAGCCAGAAAAGCGGGACCGTGAGCCCGCTGGCCCACTCGCTGGCCGTGGTCGGCGCCGCGCCGCAGCTCCTCAAGGGGTACCTGGCGCTGCGGTCGGGCAAGGCGGCGGACGCCGTCCGGCTGGGCGCCGATCTGCTCCGCAAGGATCCCCTGAACCGGGTCTTCATCGAGTTCCAGTGCAAGGCGGCCGAGGCGGCCGATATGCCCGAGGTGGCGGTCCTCACCCTGACGATGGCGCGGGACTATTTCCCGGAGGACGCCGCGCTCCTGTTCCGGATGGGCCGGCTCTACCTTGACATGAACCAGCCGGTGGACGCCAAGGAATGCTTCGAGGCCGTGGTGAACCTCAAGCCGAACGACTCCCAGGCCATGCAGGCTCTGAAGGACGCCATGGCGCGCGAAACAATGGCCAAGGGCGGCTGGGACGACGCGGCGCGCGGGGGCGGCTACCGGAGCGTCATCAAGGACGTGAAGGAAGCGGCCGTGCTCGAAAAGGAGGCCATGGCGGTCAAGGACGAGAAGAGCGCCGAGGTGCTGATCCACGACCTCGAGGGGCGCGTCAAGCGCGAGCCCGAAAACGTCAATTACCGGCGCGCCCTCGCCGCGCTCTACCTCCAGATAAACCGGTTTGACGACGCCCGGCACGCGATCGAAGAAGCCAAGCGCTTCGGCGGCGGCGCCGATCCCCAGCTGGACCAGCTTCTGACCTCCATCGAGCTGAAGCGGCTCGATGCCGACATCGCCCAGTGCCGCGAAAACGGCGACCTCGAAGGCGTCAAGGCCAAGGAGGCCGAGAAGCAGGAATTCCGGTTCAACAACACCCAGTCGCGCGTCGAGCGCTACCCGAACGACCTGCCGCTGCGGTTCGAGTTCGGCCTGCTGCTCTACGAGCGCGGCCAGTTGAACGAGGCCGTCCAGCAGTTCCAGCTCGCGCAGCGCAACCCGCGCTACCGCGTGCGCGCCCTCTATTACATGGCGCTCTGCTTCAAGCAGAAGGGGCAGTTCGACATGGCCCGGGAACAGCTCGAGAAGGCCGCCGAGGAACTGCCGACCATGGACGACTTGAAGAAGGACATCTTTTACCAACTGGGCGATATCCTCGAGACGGCCGGCGACCGCGCGACGGCGGTCCAGAAGTACTACAAGGAAATCTACCAGGTGGATATCGGCTACAAGGACGTTGCCGCCAAGATCGAAGCCGCCTACCAGCGCCCCGGCGGAACCCCGGGTACGCCGTGATCCGCCCGGCGCGGCGCGGGATGGGCGGGGCATCCCGTCTCCGGCGCGGGTCCGCGGGCTGCCGGAGCGTTGCCCCGCCATGAGGCATTCACCGCGAACGGGTCTGGCCGCCCTGCTCGCCGGCGTGGCCCTCTTCAGCACCGTGGAGGTCGCCAGCAAGCTGGTCGGCGCCCGAGCCCACCCGCTGCAAATGGTCTTTGTGCGGTTTTCCGTCACGGGCGTCATCCTGCTGGCGCTGGCCGCCCCCCGGCTCCGGACCCGCGCCGTCCCGCTGACGCTGCGGGACCTGGGCGTGTTTGCGCTCAACGGGGTGGTCGGGTTCGTGCTGGCGGTGGTGCTCTTCCACGCGGCCATCCTGGCGTTCCAGAAGGCGGCGTCCTGCGCGGTCGTGTTCAGCGCCAACCCGATCTTCGTGCTGCTGCTGGCCCGGTTCGTCAACGGCGAACGGTGGACCCCGGTCAAGTGGATCGCCATCGCCGCCGGACTGGCCGGGGTGGCCTGTTTTGCCTGGGAGTCGGGCGCCTGGACGCGCCAGTCCCTGGCGGCGCTGGGCGTCATGCTGCTGGCCGCGCTCTTTTTCGCCCTCAGCCTCTGCATTACCCGGCGCGTCATTGCCCGCTACGGGGTCTTCCTGCTGACGGGCGCCTCGGCCCTCACCGGGAGCCTGATCGTGCTGCCGTTTGCCCTGGCGGCGACCTTGAAGCACGGGCTGGCGCCGCTGGCCGATGCCTGGCTCCCGATCCTCTACGTCGCGCTGCCCGGGACAGCCCTGGCCTACGGGCTCTATTACTACGGGCTGGGCCGCAGCACGGCGTTCCAGGCCTCCATGATGTTTTTCCTCAAGCCGGTCCTGGCCTCCGTCATCGCCGTGGTCTGGCTCAACGAAGACATCAACCGGTTCATGCTCCTCGGCAGCGCCCTGATCCTCAGCGGGTTGCTCGTCATGGTCACCGAGCGCCTGGCGGCCCAGCGCGCCGCGGGCGCCCGGCCGTAAAGCGGACCCGGCGGGACGGACACCCCGTTGACGCCGGCGCGCGGGCGGGAACGCGTACCCCGGCAGGGCTGGCTTGCCTGGCCCGGGAGAGCCGTTGCCTACCGGGCCTCGCCGGGCGCGCCCGGCGGCGGCTGGCCCAGCGCGCGCCGCACGGCCGCCCAGCGGGCCGGCTGGTTCTCGTGGACGATGCAGGGCTCGAAGCCCAGGCGCAGGTAGGTCTTGAGCGCCGCCAGCCGATGATCGTCCGTATGGAGGACAGCCTCTTCGCAGCCTTCGCATCGGAAGCGGTGCAGGGCGGCCAGGCTGACCGCGTACCCCAACCGAAGCCCCGCATAGTCGGGCCGCACGCCGACCATGTGAAGGTAGCCGGTGCGTTCGCCGAAGGCGTCATGGCGGAAGGCACTGGCCGTGGCGCACGGGACGCCGTCGGGCGCACAGACGAAGAGGATGCGGCCGGGTTGGTAGAACGGAGACCCGGTCATTCCATCGCGGAACCGGTCCGGGGTCCAGCCGGTGGTACCGAACGCGCGGTTGATGATGGCAACCCAGTGCGCGGCGTCGCCCGGCATGTGGCTGCGCAGGAAGTAACCCGGCGGCAGCGACACCTCGGGCAGCCGCTCGAGAGGGCGGCGTTTCATCAGCAGTTGCGGCTTTGGGCAGGGAGTGGATGGGCTCATGGCAGGTCGGACTTCGGCTCCCGCGCGAGGCGGATTAAACCGGTTCCCCTCGGGTCCCGCAACCACAAAAAAATCGCGGCGCGCTTGACGGCGGGGCGGAATACGCTATCATGAATTGCAGCCTGTGCATTTCAAACGGGGGTCTCGATGACACTGACCTGGAAAGACCGTCCGGACGGCATCCGCGTGCTGTATTTGGAAGGCGCGCTCGACGACGCCGGCGCGGCCCGGATCGAACCTCAGTTCTCGGGCTGTACCGTGCCCACGCGGCTGGACGTGGTCGTGGACCTGGCCGGCGTCACCTGTGCCGGCGCGGCGGCCGCGCGCCTGCTGGCGCGTACCGCGCAGGCCATGCAGCAGAACGGGAACCGGCTGACGCTGGCGAATCCCCAGGTGGCCGTTCGCGACCTGCTCGAGAAGTCCGGCCTGGCCGCGTGCCTGGCCGCGCCCGCCGACGGAATCCCGCCGCCGTGAGGCCGGCGAATCCGCCTCGCGCCCCCGCCGCAGACACGGGCTCCTGGCCGGCATGAACACGCTCTTGAAGATCCTGGCCGTGGCCGGTCTGACCGTCCGCGCGGCCGTCCGCTCGCGCGTGGTGGCGCTCCTGGCGGGCCTGGTCGTGCTCTGCGTGGCCGGGTTGCCGCTGGTCATCCGGAGCGACGGCACCGGCGCCGGCCAGGTCCGACTCTGGCTGCAGTACGCCTTCGGGCTGAGCGCGGCTCTGATGTCGGTGGCGGCCGCCTGGGCGGCGGCCGGGGCCGTCTCCCTTGAAGTCGCCGGACGGCAGGTCCACCTGCTGCGCGTCAAGCCGGTCCACGCCGCCGAGCTCTGGGCCGGCAAGTGGCTCGGGCTCATGGCCATCAACCTGCTCATGCTCTGCCTGGCCGGCGGACTCACCTACGCGCTGCTGCGGACCGGCACCCGCCCGGACCGGCTCGGCCGGGATGCCGCCCGGGTGCGCGAGGAACTGCTCGCGGCCCACAGCCGGATCGCGCCCGATCCCGCGTCCGCGCCGCCCGTGGCCCCGGGCGTGCGGCGCCAGGTGGTTGTGCCGCCGGCCGGGGAGGCGGCCTGGCAGTTCCGCGTGCCTGCCCGGATTCCGCCCGGCTCCGCCCTGCAGCTGCGGTTCCAGTTCGCCGCCTCGCACATCGAGCGCCAGTTGCCGGTGGTCGGGCAGTGGCGGGTGACCGTGAACGACGAGCCGCCCCGCGACGTGCAGGCGGCCTATACGCCGCATGTCATGCATACCGTGCCCATCGAGGGCTCTGCCGGCCGGCACGTGAGCCGCGTGACGGTCGTCTTCCGCAACGTGGATGAGGCCGAGCCGGCCACGGTCCTGTTCGCCGAGGAGGGCGGCGTGCGGCTGCGCGCGCGCGAGGGCGGTGTCGAGGGCAATTTCCTGCGCGCTTTGCTCCTGGTTCTGGCCAGGCTGGCGCTCTTCAGCGCGCTGGGCCTGACGGCCGGCGCCCTGTTCTCGTTCCCGGTGGCAGTGTGCGTCGCGATGGCCTACCTGCTGTTGGCCCCCTTGAGCGCCTGGGCGCGGGTCGAGCCCTTGATCCTGGAGCCAGGCCGGATGCCCGGCTGGCTGGCGGCGCCGCTGAATGCCGCGGGCCAGGCGGTGATCGGCGCCGCCCACTGGATCGCGCCGCCCCTGGCGCGGTTCGAGCCGCTGGCGTTCCTGCCGGAAGGCGAGTATATTTCCTGGGCGCTGGTCGGCGAGGCCTGGGCCGTCCTTGCGCTGGCCTATGGCGGTCTGCTGGCCGCCCTGGGCGTGTGGCTGTTCAGCCGGCGTGAACTCGGCCTTGCCGCCTGAGCCGAAGGCGAATCGCCCGCCTGTCACGGAGAAGCATGTCCATGCCCGGAACACTCCAGCGCCGGCTCGCGCCGGCGGCCTTGCTCCTCGCCGCCCTGCTCGGGCTCTGGGGCGCCGCCCGCCAGAATGACCGGCTGGCGGATGCCCGCGCGCGCCAGGGCCTGCGCGCCGGCGCGGCGCTCGCGGATGCGCCGCCGGCCATGACGTTCATCACCGTGGCGCTTGGCGGGTTCCGGGGCATCCTCGCCGATGTCCTCTGGCTGCGCGCCCTGCGCCTCCAGGACGAGCGCCGGTTCTTCGAGATCGCCCAGTTGTCCGACTGGATCACCAAGCTGCAGCCCCATTTCGCGTCGGTCTGGGCCTTTCAGGCCTGGAACATGGCCTACAACATCAGCGTGCTCTTCCCGGACCCCGAAACCCGATGGCGCTGGGTCGGACAGGGTATCCGCCTGCTGCGCGACGACGGGCTGCGCTACAATCCGCAAAGCCCGGCGCTGTGCCGGGAATTGGGCTGGCTCTACCAGCACAAGATCGGGTACATCATGGATTCGGCCCATGCCTACTACAAGCGGCGCCTGGCCGAAGACGTCCAGGCGGCCTTCGGCGGGCCGAGGCCGGCCCGGTCCGGCGGCACGCCGGACGAAGCTCCCGGGCGCCGGCGCAACGCGCTGAACCTCGATCCCGTTCTCATGGCCGGGGCGGAAACCGAGTATGGTCCGCTGGACTGGCGCGTGCCGGAGTCCCACGCGCTCTTCTGGGCGTGGCGCGGGCGCCAGCTTGCGCTCGAGGCGCACGCCCGGCCCGGGGCCCATGCCGCGCTGCGAGGGTGCGACGTGATGATCTACCAGTCGCTCGCCGCGCTGTTCCGCAAGGGACGCCTGGCCTTCGAGCCCGGCTCCGGCCGGTACCTCGCCACGCCGGACCTGGCCGTGTTCCCGCGGGCCATCCGGGCGTACGAGGAAGCCCTGGCCCGCCACGGGGATACCGTCTTCCACGAGGCGTTTGCCAATTTCCTCGGCGAAGCGGCCATCGTGTTTTACGGCTACGGGCACTACGACCAGGCGCGCGCGTGCTACGAGGACCTCCTGCGCCGCTATGCCCCCGAAGACGGCGCGCCGCCCTTTGACCAATACGTGCGCGACAGCCTCACCCGCATGCAGCAGCCGGAGTCCGACCTCGCACCGGAAAACGCCGTGGCCGCGGTCGAAGGCCTGTTTTACCGGGCATTCGACCAGGCCGCCGACGGGCAGGCCGACCGCGCCGCCGAGTCCGACGGGCAGGCGCGCCGGTTTTGGGATGTGTACATGCGGGCGCGCGTCAGCGACGATCACCGCCGGCGCACGGGGCTCCCGCCGCCCGATGCCCTGCGCCGCGCCGCCTGGGAACGCATCCGGGAGGAACCCGCCGACCCCGCGCGGGCCGCCGCGCTCGCCGCGCTCGAACCGGCCGTCCCGGAGCTGTAACGCCCGCGCTCGGCATTGAATGGAGCCCATCCGCTATGCACAGATCCCGTCCAACGCACTGGCTCATGGCCGCCCTGATGGCCGCCGCGCTCGGTCCGGCAGGCTGCGGCCGGCGCGAGCCGCCGGCCCGGCACGCGTTCCTCGCCATGGGAACGGTAGGCTCGCTGGCCCTGCCGCCGGATCGCGCGGCGGCGCTGATGGGACTGGACACCGGCGCGCACCTCGATGCCTGCCGC
>CAZUYI010000126.1:0-7370 GCA_964624095.1 uncultured Verrucomicrobiota bacterium
CCGTTGCCGCAGCCCTGTCCGAGCGGGCCGGTGCTCGTCTCCACGCCGGGCGTCAGGCCGTATTCCGGGTGGCCCGGCGTGCGGCTGCCCCACTGCCGGAACCGCTGGAGCTCTTCGATGGGAAGGTCGTAGCCGCTGAGGTGCAGTAGGCTGTACAGCAGCATGCTGCCGTGGCCGGCCGAGAGAATGAACCGGTCTCGGTCCGGCCAGGCGGGGTCGGCGGGATTGTGCTTGAGATGCTTGAGGAACAGGACGGCGGCGAAATCGGCCGCGCCCATGGGCATGCCGGGATGGCCGCTGTTGGCATTCTGCACGCCATCCATGGCCAGGCCGCGAATCGTGTTGGCTGCCAGACTCAAGTCCATAGTGTTTCTCCGGTCACTCCCCAACGGGTTGTCACGCGCGGCGGGCACGCCTGGGCGGCCGCCGAATCCGGAGTACCGTAGGCCGATGACGCCCGAATGGCAAGCCCGATTTGCCTGCCTCAGGGCTCGTCCGGCGCCCCGAGCCCGGCGGGCTCGACGCGCAGCGACTCGAGGTCGGCCGGCCGGCGGTGCTGGTAGACCGTCAGCACGAGCTGGCGCCGGTCCGGGAGCAGCCGGCAGCGGGCATCGTACCGGAAGCACCCGCGCGCCACAGCCTCGCCGTGCCCGAATGGCCGGCGCCACGTGTACCGGGCGCGGACCTGGCCCGGGGCGCCGGGCTCGAACCGGACGCCGCGGATCGCCTTGAACCCGTTCAGGAACTCGGCGCACCACGGCTCCGGCGCCCGGTCCTTGAGGAACAGGTCCGGCAGCGAGAAGTACCAGATGAAAAAACGGCGGCGCCGCCACTCGAAGGCCATCATCTTGCGGCCGGCCTGAAACGACGTGTACGTCAGCCGGAACTCGCGGTTCAGCCGGAACCCGAAGTCATAGGCCGCCCACGGGATGGTCGCGCCCGCGTGCACCCGGAACCCGGCCGCCAGGGCCCGGATCATCCGCAGCGGCTCGCGCCGGCTCGCGGCGGCGAAATGCAGCTTGAAGAACACGAAGCAGAGGGCGTCGGACGACAGCCAGAACGCCGTCAGCAGCCGGCGCCCGTCCGGCATCGAGTAGAGATAGGCCGACCAGCCCGCCGGCAGCCCGTCCGCGATGGACAGGTTGGCGCCTTCTTTCACCAGGGCCTCGGACGGGGCGGCATACTGGCGCCGGATTCGGAGCACGTCCATCGGGAGCCGGGTCCGGCGCCATTCGACTTCGAGCCGCAAGGCGGTGTCGTCCTGGAACCGCACCCAGGACAGGTCGGAGCGCTGCGCGTAGTCCGAGAGATTCCAGTCCGCCGGCACATCGAAGGACAGGCCGTCCCAGGCAAACCGCTGCGTGTGACGCTCGGGTTCGGCGGTCATGGCAGCCGCCCCGCGCCGGGCACGCCGGCGGCCGGCAGCCGGCGCGACATGGCGGCAATCGCCGGCATGAGGAGCAGATAGAACCCGGCATTCGTGAAAAAGACCGCGCGCAGGCCCCAGTGCACGGCCACCAACCCGCTCAGCAGCGGCGCCAGCATCCAGCCGACGGACTTGGCGGTGACCGCCCACCCGAAGATGAGTCCGCGCGATTCCGGCGGCGTGGTCTTCGCCAGCCAGATGTGAAACACCGGGTCCAGCCCGCCGCCGCAGAACGTGTTGCCGAACCGCCCGGCAAACAACTGGACAAACCCGCGGGCCGTTCCCATGACCAGCGACATCAGGCCCGCGCCGAGCGCCGAGAACTGGCCGATGCGCGGCGGCGGCACGCGGTCGGCCAGGCGCCCGAGAATCGGACCGGCGAGGAACCCCGCGACCCCGCCCATGGCCGCCAGCGAGCCGGCCCGGAACGCGGCCCCTTTCAGGGCGCCGCCCTGCAACTCCTGCACCAGCAGCGGCAGCCAGGACAGGTCGAACATCCGCACGAATCCCATGGCGCCCATGAGGCCCAGGATCGGCAACGCCGGCCCGATCTTGCCCCAGAAGACCTGCATCCGGCCCTCGTCCGCCGCCCGCTCGTCCTCGTCGCCGGGCCGGACAAACTGCTCGCGGGTGCCCAGCAGCACCAGCAGCACGGCGGCCAGCAGGAACAGACCGGATGCCCGGAAGGCCGGGCGGTAGCCGAACGCATCGGCGAACAGGCCGCCGAGGAAGGCGCCCGCCATGTTGCCGGAAAAGACCGCCGCGCTCAGCGTGCCCAGCACCATGCCGCTGCGCCGCGGCGGGCACTGGACGGATACGAAGGCCTGGGCCGTGTTGACCGTGCCCGTGACGGTGCCCTGCAGCAACCGCAGGATCACGAGCGCCTGGACCGTGGGCGCGAAACTCATCAGGGTCAGCACCGTCATGCCCCCGACGTAGGAGCGCAACAGCATGATCCGGCGCCCATAACGGTCCCCGAGCGCGCCCCAGATCGGCGCGCTGACGGCCAGCGTCAACGGGGACGCCGCGGTGAAGAGCGCAACCCACCGTTTCACCGCCGCCGGGTCCGTCACGCCCAAATCCTCCTGGATGAAGAATGGAACGAACGGCACGGCGAACGAAAAGGCCAGCATCGCAAAGAACTGGGATACGCTGACGACCCCCAGGGTGCGCTGCCAGGCCGTCATCGCCGGCGTCTCCCGCCCCGCCCGGGCCGCGGCGGCCAGGCGCCGGGGCTGGGCGCCAGGACGCCGCCCTGCGCCTTCACCTCGCGCGAGCCGCACGAGGTCCCGCAGGCCGTGCAGCGGTAGTCATAGAGCTCCGCCCGCGGCAGCACGAGCAGCAGTCGCTCGCGCACGGGCTGCAGGGCGCGGCAGCGCGGGCAATACAGTTCCGAGGCCCGCAGGTCTTCGAATTGCTTGCGTCCCGTCATCGCGCGCGCCGATCTCCCGCCCGGGGTGCCTGGAGCCTTGCCGCCGCCCTTGTGCTCCGCGCCCGGCCGACGCGGGCTTCCGGATGGCGGCGCCGCCGGCAGGCGCGCCGGCGCAGGGCAGGCATCGTTCGCGGGTGTTCATACACGATTCCGGCCCGCCCGTCAATACCGGCCGCCAACCTGCCGCCAACCCGCTCCGCGCGGCAGGTATCTATCCCGGGTGACGATCAGACGCTGGGGAGCACGCGTTGAGCGAATGGTCTGAACAGGCAACCGCCGCTTTGGCATCGGCATGCGGACGCCGAGGTGCTGGCACGAGTGAGCGTGCGATTGATTCGGCCGGAGGAGAAAGAACGGTGAGACACGCTGATCTGCGAACGGCACCGATGATCCTCGCACGCTCGCCCTCTCCAGCCATGCGTCCGCGGCAGGCCGTGGTGCGCGCGGCTCTGCCGGCAGCGCCTGACGGACCGATGGCACGGTGCGGGCGAGCCAGGACTCGCCGCGACCCGCTCAGCGGCCGGCCGCGATGCGGCGGGTCGCCATCCGGATGATCGGGACCAGTGCCAGGAAGAGCAGCCCGGTGGCCAGGAACACCCAGCGCACGCCGAGGACTATGGCCACGGCGCCGCCCGAGAGCGAGGCCGCGAACCAGCCAAACGCCTTGATGCTGGTGGCCCAGCCGAAGAACATCCCGCGCTTGTCGTCGGGCGTGGACTTGGCCAGCCAGATCTGGAAGACCGGGTCCAGGCCGCCGGCGAAAAACACCATGCCCAGCCGCGCGCCCAGCAGGAGCGTCAACCCGGAGGCCAGGCCCTGGGGGATCATCAGCAGCCCGGCCAGCAGGGCGGACACGAGTGCCACCCGGGGCGCCGAGCAGCGGTCGGCCATCCAGCCGAGCAGCGCGCCGGAGACAATCCCGGCGGCGGCCGACAGCCCTTCGAGGACGCCAGTCCAGGTGGCGGCGCGGTCCGAGCCGTGCACGGCCTCGACGAGCAGGGGAAGAAACGGCTTGTCGAACCGGCGCGCAAAGCCCATGACGAGGATGAGCAGCAGGATCAGCCAGGCGGGCCCGAAGGCCGGCACCTTGAAGCGGATGCCGCCCAGGGCGGCCCGCAGCGAGGTCGTGACGGCAAACCGTTCCCGGACGCCGAGCACCGTCAGGAGCCCGGCCAGCAGGAGCGCGGCGCCGGACAGGAAGAAGGCGGGCCGGAAGCCCCAGGCGTCCACGATCAAGCCGCCGAGAAACGTGCCGGCCATCATCCCGCTGTAGGCCGCCGAGGTGACCGTGCCGAGGGCGAACCCGCGGTGGGCCAGCGGCGTCGTGCTGGAGACGAGCATCTGGGCGGCCGTGACCGTGCCGGTGAAGAAACTTACCAGGAACCGCACCGCGACCAGCCATTGCACGTTCGGCACGAAGGCCATCAGGGGCAGCAGCAGGCCGCCCGCGAAGCTGGCGCGCAGCATCATTAACCGGCGCCCGTACAGGTCGGCCAGGAACCCCCAGAACGGCGAAAACAGGCAGAGCGCCAGGTTCCCCGCCGCCGCGTACAGGGCCACCCACAGGCTGACGGCCTGCAGACCGGTCACGCCCAGCTCGGTCTTGATGTAAAACGGGATGAACGGCATCGAGAAGGACGCGCCGGCTGTCGAGAGGAACTGCGCGAGCCAGACGAACAGCAGGTTCCGCTTCCAGTTGACGGCGGCGCCGGACATGCGGAGCAGCATAGCGCGCCTCGGGACCGGCGTCCATGCCCTTGCGGGGCTCGCTCAGAACCGGAGGATCACGCGAGCCGCGCCGGGCGCGAGGGTCACCGTTTCGCGGGCAGGATCGTACGTCCCGCCCTCGCAGGCGACGGCGCGGCGCCCCTCGGGATGCGGCAGGCGCAGCAGGACGGCGCGGGGCGGCGTCCGGGCGGGCCGTTCGAGTTCGGCCTCGATCCGGTTGCGGCGCAGGTCGGATCGCACGTGGAGCGAGAGCGACCCGAAATAGGACTTGACGCCGCGCAACCGGATCGAGCGGCCATCGGCGAGCCAGGCGCGCGGGATGGCGTCCAGCAGGCGGAGCGTATCGCCGTCCTCGAGCCAGAGCATCCAGCGGGTCTGCATGAGGAACCAGGCTTCCTCGTGGGTCTTGTGCTGGCTGATATGGAAATAGTGTTCCCAGAAGGTATACGTTTCGCGGTCCTGGAGCGCGGTCAGCTGGTTGTAGTAGGCCCGCAAAAAGGCCTTGACCTCGCCGCGCCGGAGATGGGCGTAGTCGTGCCGGCAGTAATAGGGCTGGCTGAGGGCCGCGTTATCGAGGGTGCAGGGGTACTGGTTGGTCTTCAGCAGGAACCCGGCCTCGCGTTCGCGGGGATCGAGCACCTCGCCGATGATCAGCCAGAGCGGGCCGGTGAGGCCGCTGCGCGAGGCGAAGGCGCCGTGGCTGAACCAGTTGCCGCCGTCGGCGTAGAGCGTAATGCCGCCGGTGTATTCGACCCAGGGCGGCAACAGCGGCGCCCAACTGCCGTCGCCCAGCGGAACGACGGGCGCGCGCGCCTGGGCATGGCGGAGCCCGGCGCGGATGTCCTCGCGATAGGCGGGCAGCTCGGCGGCCAGGGCGCCGGCATAGTCCGGCTCGACCGCGCGCAGGATTTCGGCCACCCGCTTCAGGCCCAGGTAGGTGCCGGCATTGAGGAAGAACGAGTGGTAAAAGTCGTCCGGGTCGGCCACCTTGCCGTCCACCATGCCGTAGCAACCCTTGGCCCGGCACGCGTCGTTCCGGTTCGGCGCGCGCCACGCCAGCAGGTAATCGGCCGCCCGCTTGACGTTGGGCAGGACGCGCCGGAGCCAGGCGTCATCGCGGGTATAGCGGTAATGCTCGCCGAGCGTCCAGAGGAGCGGTCCGGTCTCGCTTTCGTAGCCGGCGAAGTTCTGGATGAACCCGTCCGGCCGCTGGCGTTCGAGGAAGAACTGGATGCAGCGCGCCGCCAGCGCGTGCCAGCCCATCGAGTCGAAGAACTGGATGATGGGCGCGCTCTCGGTGCCGATGGGCGAGTACCAGCCGATCGTGGCCAGCGCCGGGCCGTCCGGCTCCCGGCCCAGCGTGGCGAGGTCGCAGTGCAGCAAGCCGGCCTGGATGGACTCGCGGACCGGGCGTTCGGGCACCTCGATCGAGGCCGCGGACTCGAGCCGGGCCCGCCAGTAGGCGCGGCAGGCATCGAGGTGCGCGCCGGTGTCCAGTCCCATCAGCGCCGCCGCGCGCTCCGGCGTCAGCGGCGAGTGCGGGACCAGGAGGTCGAAGGTCGCCGCGCCGCCCGGCGGCAGCAACACGGCCATCTCCTCGTCGGGCAGCGGCTGGCCGTCGAGCCGGTGCACGGCATACACCCGGCCGGACGCCTCGAAGCAGGAGCAGCCGTTCCTGAACGCATGCCGATCGGGCAGCCGCCTGCGCCCCGTCGCGGCCCCGCCGCCGGGCACAACGTGCCCGGCCTTGAACCAGGCATAGCGGGGCACGGCGCCGGTGTTCACGGCCTCGATGCGCAGGCAGCAGATCACGTCCTGCTCGCGGCCGCGCATTTCGGCTTCGAGCAGCGGCTCCAGCGCCTGGCGCTGGCTGTCGCTCAGCATGCAGCCATTGGTGTTGGGGTAACAGGCTTCCCACTCCGACCCGCGCACGGCGCCGGGCGCAAGCGGCGCGCGCTCGAGGGTGGCGAAGGCCGTGAGATGGTACCGGACATCCTGCTCGACTTGAACGGCGCGCAGGATGGGCAGCACGCCGTCTTCGAGCCGGCGCGCCAGGCGCGGCCGGCAGGAGGCGCCATGCCCGACCTCGAAGAGGATATAATAGGGACAGGGCGCGGTCGTATCGGCGTCGGAGGCGCCCGGCGGCGCGCGCAGGGTCTGCGGCCTGGAATGATAGACGGGCTGGACCTGCCCCCAGTACTCGTAGCGCTCCTGGCGATCCACCCGGAACATGCGGAAGTCGCGGCCGAGCCCAAGCCAGGTGGGGCAATGCTGGTCGCGGTTCAGCCGCGCGGCGCCCTCGTAGGATACTTCCGGCTCGTATTCAAACCGGTCGAAGTCGGACGCCAGCGCCCGGGCGGCGACGGCCTCGGCCACCTGGGCATAGGATCGCGGATCGTCCGCCGGCAGCACGGCGGCTTGAAACTCGGGGATCCAGACGGGGCAGGCGGCGCTCACGTCGCGCAGTGCCACCGTAAAGGACACGTCGCCGGCCTGCACCAAGCAGAGCGTGGGAAAGGCGCCGCGCTTCAGCGTCCATTCCGCCAGCGCGACCTCCAGGCGGCCGCCGCGCGGCAACTCGAACCGGCCGTTGGACGCGGTTCCGCTGACCGCCGCCAGCCCGGCCAGCCGCCCGTTCACGATGGAAATCACGCCCTTTACGGAGAGTCGGCCGAACACGATGGCGATCTTCATGGCATGCCTCCGAATGGTCCCGAGCCCGGCGCGGGCTCATGGCTGCGCGTTACCGTCCCGGGCCCTCTCGCGGTCGGGTTTCGGCATCCG
>CAZUYI010000127.1:0-7361 GCA_964624095.1 uncultured Verrucomicrobiota bacterium
CCTTCGGCGGCCGGGCCCCGGGTTCCTGCCGGAGCCCGGAGGATCTGGAGGGCATTGCGCGCTATGCCGCGTTCTACCACCACTACAAGGACTACCAGGCCTGCGCGGATTCCCTCGCCAACGTGGCCGTCCTGCACCACCACCGGTCCATGCTCTATGACAGCGGTACGCCGCACCAGGCGGCGGCATGCCTGGAACAACTCCTGCAGGAGGCCCGCATCCCGTTCCGGATCGTCCTCTCGCAGAACCTGGCGGTGGTGCGGGGCGTGGATCTGCTGATCATTCCCCACATGGAATACATCACGGAGGCCGAGGCGGCCATGATCGGCCGCCGGGTGGCGCAAGAGGGGATGGGGTTGCTCCTGGCAGGCGGCACGGGGAGGTACGATGACTTCGGCAGGGCGCGGACCCGGCTCAAGGAGGTCACGACCTTGGCAGGCCTCTTTCAGGCCGCCGAACCCGGAACTGTCTTCGCGGCCTGGGCGGGCGAGGAGTTCACCCGCGGCTTCTCGAAACGGATCGGGGCCGGTAAAGTCGCGTGGATCGAGCGGCTGGAACACGTCGAACCGTTTCGCCCGGCCGATCCGAGGATTTCGGACAACGCGGTCAACAGCCCGCTCAATAAGGCGGACCTGCTGGCCGCCATCCGGGACCTGCTGGAAGGCAGGGAACGCTTGCGCGTGACCGCGGACACGGACATGGCGGTGGATATCAGCCGCCGGACCGACACCGGCGAAGGCGTCATCCAGCTCTACAACCTGTCGTTTGTCAAGGGCCGGAAAGCCCGGGCCCGAGTCTGGTTCCGCTGGGATACCGGCGTAAAACGTATCGTAGACGTCCGGTTCGGCGTCTCGCCCGCCGAGCTCCTGTTCCACGCCGGGGCCGGCGGGTATTCCGCGGACGTCAGCGAAATCGAGGAGCTTAGCACGCTGATCATCAATCCGGCGCAGTGACGGCTCCCGACCCAGAGCGCGGCGCTGGCTGGTCGCGGCCGGATAGGCGCTGCATGGACATGACCGGCTGCCGCGAACGATACCCCATCTGTCCAGGATAAGCGCCACATGGCGTGTATCGAAACGGGATTCCGTCGCGGTGGACATGATCGGCTGTGCCGGGCAACCACGTCCCGGCCCGCCTCGCGAAGCGCGCTCGTTCCTAGTTAAGGGTTCCCGGGTGTAAAGCATTTGACGGTGCCGCCCGTTTAGTGTACGAGGAGATGGGGCTCTTTTCCGAATTCTGACTCCTTACGCCATGACACGTTATGAAAGCCATTATTCTCGCCTTCGGGCGCCATGACACGCTGGATCCGTTCACCGCCACGCGGCCGGCCGCGCTGATCCCGGTCCTGAACCGGCCGTTGCTGGACCACCTGGTGGAAGGGCTCCAGCCTGCCGGCTGGTCGGAGATCGTGGTGCTCACCGGCCACCTGGGCGGGCTGATCGAGGAGCACCTCAAGGGGCGTGCAGCCGGATCGGCCCCGGTCCGTTGCGTGCCGGCGGCCGACGCCGCTGCCGCCGACGCGGCTCTCCGCGGCCTGCTTCCGGCGGACGGCGAGCCGGCGCTGCTGGTGAACGGCACGGTCTACGGCCAGCCGGACTTGATCCGGGCTGCCGCCGACGCAGCCCGGCGGCACGCGCGTGGATCCCTGCAGGCCATGCTGGGAGTCAACACCAATCCGCTCTACCACGTGAAGGCCCGGGTTGACGCGCAGGGCCGCGTCACGGGCTTGCAGGAGGTCGCGCTGGCGGACATCAAGGGATCGGAGCAGTCGCCGCTGCCCGACGTCTTCGCGGGCGCGGTGATCCTGGACGAGGCCGCCCTGCGCGCGCTGGGCTCGCTGGAAGCGAGCCGGCTCGACGCGTCCCTGGACGGGCTCCTGCGCGCCGGCCTGGAGCGCGGGCTTCCAGTCGCGGCCGTTCGGGCGGACAGTCCCTGCGTGACGCTCGAGTACCCGTGGGAGATTCTGGCGGCCAGTTTCCTGGGCCTCAAGCTGTTTTTCGACCGGCCGGCGCCTATCCGGGAGATTGATCCCACGGCGCGGATTGATCCGGCAGCGATACTCAGGGGGACGGTCATTGTCAGAAAAGGCGCGGTCGTCAAGGCCGGCGCGGTCCTCGAGGACGCGCTCGTGGACGAAGAGGCGGTGATCTTGGAGCATTCGTACATTCATACTGCCTTCGTGGGCCGGAAATGCCGGGTCGGCCCCATCGGCCTCGTGCGCCGCGCGGTGCTCGGGCACGGGGGCGGCGTCGGGTTCCCGAGCGAGTTTCCCTGGGCAGTGAGCTTCGGCAAAGGGGGACTGGCGCATCACGGCCATGCGGGCATGAGCGTGTTCGGCGTGGGGTCCGGCCTGAGCGCCGGGGCGATCACGGCGGCCAACCGCGGCAACCCGACCAAGGTCAAGATCAACGGCCGGCTCCTGGACTCCGGCTGGTTCAACCTCGGCGCCTTCGTGGGCGACCACACGCGCATCAACTCCGGGGTTACGGTCATGCCCGGCAAGAAGATCGGGCCGCACAGCATCGTCGGGCCGGGCATCGTGGTGTACAGCGACGTGCCGCCCCGCACCAAGATCGTGCTGCGCCAGGAGCTGGCAAGCGAGCCGATCTGAGGCGGCCGGACGAAGCCGCCGGCGCCCGTCAGCGGGCGGCGGGCGGCGCCTGCAGCGCGGGATGGAGCGCCAGGGACGCCAGGGCTTTCACCCCGCTCGCCAGGGCCCGTTCGCCGATCGTCATGGTCGGCGTGTGCAGGCTCGTCACCCCGCCGCCCGGCGGGAGTTCGTCGGGATCGGCGGCCAGGCGCAGGAACAGCGCGGGCGACCGCTCCCCGTAATAGGAGAAGTCGTCCACGCCGAACGCGGTGACGGCCGGCGCGACCCGGCGTTCCCCCAGCACCCGTTTCAGCGCCGGGACCGCCTTCTCGACCAGGGCGGGATCGTTGACGAGCGGGGGGAACCAGGCCGTCCAGCGCACGCGCGCCCGGCCGCCCGCGCTGCGCGCGATATGCGCGGCCGTCTCTTCGACGCGCCGTTCGAGCGCGGCGCGCGCGGCGGGATCGGTGAACCGGAGCGCCCCGTCCAGGGTCACGGAGTCGGCCACGACGTTGAACTTGGTCCCGCCCCGGATCGTGCCGATGGACAGCGTGGCGTGATTGTTGTACACGTCCACGTTCCGGCTGATTATCGTCTGGAGCCCGAGCACAATCTGCGCGGCGATAACGACCGCGTCAACCCCCGTCCACGGCCGGGCGGCATGCCCGGCCTTGCCCTGCACCATCAGCCGCAGGACGGACATGCCGTAGCTCACGCGGCCGGCGCGGTAGAAGACCCGGCCCGCCGAGCCCGGTGTTCCCGAAAAATAGATGTGCAGCGCGAACACGGAGTCCGGCCTGCGGGCGCGATACGCGGGCTCCTCGACCATCGCCGCCGCACCCGACGGGCCTTTCCAGTCGGAGGCAAACGACTCTTCGGCCGGCTGGAAAATCAGGAGGACGCGGCCCCGGATCCAGCGCCGGAGTTTCACGAGCACCGCCGCGGCGCCCATGAGCATGGCCGTGTGTGCGTCGTGTCCGCAGGCGTGCATGACGGGCACCCGGCCCTGGTCGCCCCAGGGAGCGACGGCGCGGGAGGCAAACGGCAGCCCGGTGCGTTCCCGGATGGGCAGCGCATCCATGTCGGCGCGCAGGCCGATGGTCGGCCCGTCCGCCGCGCCGCGGATGAGGCCGAGCACGCCCGTGCCGCCGGCCAGCCGCTCGTGGACCTCGTCCACGCCCACGGCGCGCAGGTGCTCGGCCGCGAGCCGGCTCGTGCGCACTTCCTGGTTGCCCAGCTCGGGGTGCTGGTGGAAATCCCGGCGCCAGGCGATGGTCTGGGTCCGGATCCCGTCCGCGGCGCGGCGAATCCGTTGGGCCAACTCCACGGGGCATGCGCGATTCATGGCTCCTCCCGACGGGCGGCCTCGCCCACCGCTATCCCTCTCCGCGCGCGGCCGCGCGTCTACTCGCGCGCCCGGATGAGCAGCGGCGGCATCCGCGTGCCGCCTTCGCCCTTGATCTCGTACTTGAAATTGGAGCCGCTTCGCGCCACCAGTTTCAGCAGCACGTCGTTCCAGCCCGGGTGCAGATTGACCCGGATCGTATGCTCGTTCGAGGGCAGGGCCATCTGACCGTACCGCGGCGTGCCCACTCCGCCATAGGCGTAGACTTCCACCCCGTTCACCCACAGCTTGAACGCATGGTGGCTCCAGAGATGCAGTTCGACCGGGTTGTCCGGCACCGACGGCACCAGCGTCGGAAAGCAAAACCGGGTATAGGCGTAGGCGATGTCCCACTTCTCCCGCAGCATGGCCTTCGGGAGGAGCGCGTCGCGGTTCTCGGCCGTCATCTTCAGCCAGCCCTGCCGCCGGCCCCCGGCCACCTCGTAGACCGCCGCCAGGTCCAGCGGTTGCCGCTCCGGCGGGCAAACATGTCCGCCGCCCACGCCCGCGCCAAGCGCAGGCGCGGCCACAGCGGCGAGTCCGGCGGCGCCACGCATACCAGCCGGCACCGGCCGGGCGGCAGCGCGGCCTTGACCCGGCGCCCCTCCCAGGCCGCCGGCGTTCCTTCCGGCCACAGGTCGAGCATCTCGAGGGCGCCCCGGTATCCCAGCCGGCCCCACTTCACCGTCACGTCCGCCGCCTGTTCCTTGTCGCTGATGTTCGACACGACCAGCAGCGCGCCCCGCCCCGGCCGGTTCCAGAGGCTGACCTTGACCGGCTCCGGCGCCGACGCCACGACCGCCCCGTTTCGCCAGTACGGATGCCACTGGGCGCGGGCGACGGCGAAGGCGTCCTGGATTTTCCAGACCGCCGCGGGCGGGTCCTCGACCGTCTTGTGGCTCTCCTCGTAGGCGCCGGCCCGCGGCAGCACGCCGTGCAGCAACCCGACCGCCTGCCCGAAGGGGTAGTCGGCGGAGGCGATCAACTCCGAAAACGTGCCCCACTGCCCGAGCCCCATGTGCAGCGCCCGCACCGTGGCGAGCGAGACCCGGCTGAGATCGCCGCCGAACCCCTCCCCGGCGAAGCAATCGGTCCCGAACTGCGCCATGCACAGGCCCGGATTGGCGTGCAGGCTGATCTGCCCGTCGGGCTTGAACGACTTGACGGTCACGTAGGTCCGTTCCATCAGGTCCCGGCACGCCCAGAAGGGGAAGGTGTACCCGCGCGTACCGTCGGGCCGCGCATGGCCGCACCCGTGAATCGCGTTGTCGCAGCGATGATCGCCCCAGAGCGACCAGGCATCGAGGTAGACGCCGTCGAGGTCGTATTGCCTCAGCAGCCGGTCCACGCCGTGCACGATGAAATCCGGCCACTCGCTCCGGAAGCACACGTGGGGCGACCCGCGGTGGCCGGGCACGTCCTTGACGAGCCAGTGCTGGCCCCACTCCGGCCATTCCGGCGAGTAGCGCGAAAACTCCGAGCCGAAGTAGACCAGCAGCTTCAAGCCGGCGCGCCGGCAGCGCCGCACGAGGGCCGTCAGGTCCTTCGCGCTCCGGGGCGCCGGGTAGGCATGCCAGACGGCCCACAGCTCGTGGAAAATCAGCGTGCGGTAGCCTTTGGCGTGGAGCGAGCGCAGGTCGGCATCCGTCAGGTCATAGAGCGAATGATAGTGGAAGATGCGGAACCGCTCCCATCCTTTTTCCGGGGGTCGCCACGGGTTGGCCTGCAGCCCGAGGCTGAACCGGACCGGCGCGGCCAGGGCCCGCGGCGCACGGACCAGGTGGAACGACGCCGTCACCGTCCGGGCGTCGGCCTGCACACCCACGGCGCCGTCGCCCGGGTCCCAGCCTTCGTCCGACTCGCTGAACAGCATGACACCTCGCGCTTCCGTCCCCAGCCAGACGAGCGGCATCTCGAACGGGGCCGACCAGCCCTCCGGAGGAATCTGGTCGGGCGAACACACGCGGTCGCCGGACGGCGCGCCGGGTTTCGCCGCCACGATCAAGGAGGCCTGGTCGCGCCGCACGGGCACGGAGAAGGACAGTGCGTCCAGCGTGAGCGGCTTGAGCGGATCCAGCCGGACATCCACCCGGATCGCCCCGTCATAATGCACGGTGATCTCGGCGTCCAGGAGCAAATCGCCGGCGCGGCTGAAGGCCGCGCGCCGGACATACCGGCCGTTCGGGTGCCGCTCGACGGACCGCACGGCGCCTTTGCGGAATACGCATTCCCGGCCTTGCACCACGGCCCGCAACGTCACCGGCCGCGCCAGCAAGGGAGTCCCTTGAACCGTGATCTGGCGCGGGAAGGGCGCGCCGCCGAAGTCATGCACGCGCCCCCAGCAGGACGCGGCGTCGCGCGTCATCCGGACCGGCGTCCAGGGCTTGGGAACGGTATTGATTCTCCCGGTGTTGCTCGTCAGCCAGGCCGGAATGTGATCGGCTCGTGTCGTCATGCGGAATGGATCCTCCTCGTGTGGTGCCATGAAACCCAACGGCCGGCTGCCAGGGCGCCGATCAAAAGACCAGTCGTCCGAACGCGGAAACATCCGCCCAGTTCTTCGAGCCGTTCCAGGACGACGCGCATGCCGATGCGCCGCCGCTCAGCATGTGCCCGAACTGGGCCCGCCACTCGTCGCCGTCCTTCGGGGCCTCGAGGCCGAGCTCGGCGAGCGGAACGGTCAGCCGGGCGGTGAGGACCGCCCCCTCGACCGTGAAATCGGCGCGCTCGTTGCCGGCGAGGGCAAGCCAGTCGCCCGCATACATAAGGCCATCGTGATCCTTGCGGCTGGCGCCGTCCTGGCGCAGGCGGTATTGGCGCAGCCACAGTCCCGCCGGATGGAGCACCGTGTAAAACGTACTGTGGTCCGGGCGCTCGCCCGCGCCCAGCACCCGGCTGAAGGCAAACTCGATGGCGCCGGCCCGGCGGCTGACGCGCACGTCCACGGGATCCACGACGGCCGGATTGTCAAAACGCCGGAACCCGCGGATGACGACCGGCTCGGCGCCGTCGGGCGGCGCCGACAGCGAAACCGGCGCGGCGGTGTTCGTCCCAGCCGTGCCCGCCTCCGGCCCGAAGGACCGCATCGGGTAGGCCTTGAGTTCCTCGACCTGGATGGCGTCGAACCACGCCGCGCCGGCCGTCCCCTCCAGCCGGCAGTGGACATGGCCCTGGCCCGGGGAGGACCCTGAGCGGAGCACGCCTTCAAACCGGCGCCACGAACCCGGCTCCATGGAGACCCGCGACGCATCGAAGCCGTTCGTCCCGAGGGCCGGCAGCGCCCGTGCGGATTCCTCCGGCGTGACCAGGGCCAGGATCGGCAGGAGCTGCTTGCGGGGCGCGGCCTGGTAGTCATCGCTGAGCCGCACCCAGCCCGAGACCCGGTAG